>CALVZL010000031.1 GCA_944372525.1 uncultured Clostridia bacterium | reverse complement strand
TGCGACATTAAAAAAGAACCTGGCGTTAATCAACGCCAGGCCTAAGAAAGTTTTGCATTACCAAACTCCGCATGATTTGTTTGATCTGAATCTCTCTAACTGTTGCACTTAGTTTGACAATTCATCTTTATGGTTTACATTTTTCCGAGCAATTTGAAATCTATGCCCTTTTCGCCGATCTTGATGATCTCGACTTTAACGACATCTCCGATCGCGAGCACGTCCTCCACCGAATCGATCCTGCGATCCGCCATCTTCGAAATATGGATCATACCGTCTTTCCCGGGAGCAAATTCCACAAACGCACCGACTTTGGAGAGGATCCGCACAACCGTGCCGATGAACATATCCCCGACCTCCGGTTCGTGAACGATGCTTTCGACGATCGCCTTGGCACGTTGCGCCGCTTCGGGATCCCCGTAAGAAGCGATGCACACGGTGCCGTCGTCCTCGATGTCGATCTTTGTCCCCGTCTCTGCAATGATGGAGTTGATGACCTTGCCCTGTTTCCCGACGACGTCGCCGATCTTTTCGGGATCGATCTTGAAGGAAATGATGCGGGGTGCATATTTGGAAAGCTCGGGCGCAACCTCGGGAATGCATTCCAGCATCTTGGAGAGGATGAACTGTCTGCCTTCGTTCGCCTGCTCGATCGCCGCGTGCATGATCTCTTCCGAAATCCCCTTGATCTTGATATCCATCTGAATGGCGGTGATCCCGTTCTTCGTGCCGGCAACTTTGAAATCCATGTCGCCGAGGAAATCCTCAAGCCCCTGAATGTCGGTGAGCACGCGGAATTCTCCGGTTTCCTGGTTCTTGATGAGACCCATGGCGACCCCTGCGACGGGCTCGCGGATGGGAACGCCCGCATCCATGAGCGCCATCGTCGAACCGCATACGGATGCCATCGAAGAAGACCCGTTGGAAGACAGAATATCGTTGACCACGCGAATCGCATAGGGGAATTCCTCTTCGGAAGGGAGCACGGGAATCAACGCGCGCTCTGCAAGAGCGCCGTGCCCGATCTCGCGTCTGCCGGGGCTGCGCAACGCCTTCGCCTCCCCCGTGCAATAGCCGGGGAAATTGTACTGATGCATATAGCGCTTTGCCGTCTCGTCGTCCAGCCCTTCGAGCTTCTGCGCCTCCGCAAGCATGGCAAGCGTACAGGTCGTGAGGGTCTGCGTCTGTCCTCTCGTGAACACGGCGCTGCCGTGCACGCGGGGAAGAACGTGCCGCTCGCACCAAATGGGACGGACCTCCTTCAGTCCTCTTCCGTCCGGACGGATTCCCTTGTCAAAGATCTTGGCGCGAACCTTCTCCTTGGTGAGATAATACAGGCTGTCCTTGATTTCCCGCATGTTCTCGGGATATTTCTCCGCAAAATACTCGAGCGTCTCCGTCTCGACCTGCGCTTGCCGCGCTTCCCGCTCCTTGCGGTCAAACGTCTCGATCGACCAATCTACCTTTTCGGAGGCATAGGCACGCACGGCGGCATCCAGTTCTTCGGGAATGTGATACAGCTCGATCTCCTTTTTTGCCGCCCCCACCGCAGGGACGACCTCATCGTCGATAAAAGAGCAGATCTTTTTGATCTCGCGGTGTCCGAACATGATCGCCCCGACCATCTCGTCGTTGGTGACCTCGTCCGCGCCCGCCTCGATCATCAAAATCGCGTCTTTGGTTCCCGCAAGGTTGAGATGGATCTTGCTCTTTTCGCGTTGCGCCGCATCGGGATTGATGATATATTCTCCGTCGACAAGTCCGACCACGACCGAACCGGTAGGACCTGCCCAGGGAATGTCTGAAATGGAAAGCGCAATGGAAGAGCCGATCATGGCAAGCGGCTCGGGTGCAATGTCCGGCTCGACGGACAGCGCCGTCGCGACGACGACGACGTCGTTGAACAATCCTTTCGGGAAGAGCGGACGCAGCGGTCTGTCGATGAGGCGCGCGGTCAGGATCGCCTTATCGCTCGCCCTGCCCTCTCTGCGCTTGAATCCGCCCGGGATCTTCCCGACGGCATACATCTTTTCTTCGTAATCGACCTGCAGCGGGAAAAAATCGATCCCATCGCGCGGCGTCTGCGACATGCACACGGTCACCATGACGGCGGTCTCTCCGCAACGGAGAACGCACGCGCCGTTTGCCTGTTCGGCATATTTTCCTGTTTCGACGACCACTTCCCTGCCGCCGATGACCGTCTTGAACTCTCTGTAATCGGATAACATAAACTATCTCCTCTCCTTTCCTTTTCTGTTCTTGTGTCCTGCCGTCCCCGACGGCAAAACGTAATTTTGCAAAAAAAGAGCGGCAGAAAGCCGCTTCCCTTTTTTACTTTCTCAAATCGAGAGCCGCAATGACCGCTCTGTAACGCTCGATGTCTTTTGCCTTGAGATAATCCAAAAGACCGCGGCGTTTTCCGACCATCTTCAAAAGCCCGCGACGGGAGTGATTGTCGTGATTGTGCACCTTCAGATGCTCGTTGAGATGGTTGATGCGCTCGGTAAGCAGCGCAATCTGTACCTCAGGCGATCCGGTATCTCCCTCATGTGCGGCAAACTTTGCAATGATTTCCGCCTTTTCCATTTGCGTTTATCCTCCTATGGAATCATTCGCGATGCGCCAAGAACTGCGTGGAGAGCGCACTTCCTCGCGCACGTCTTTGATATCATACCACATTTTACCGCTCTTGTCAAAAGATTTTATGCGGCTGCAGAGAGTTTTTTCGTCCTTTTCCCGCTTGCACGGTCTCCGCTTTTCAGCGCCTCTCCGTCTCCCGTCCGAAGAGCGCGTTTTTTTCTGCAATGAGACGGGGAAGCCGCTCCAGATAGCTTGCAATATCTTTGGGACTGCCGATCCGCTCGATCCTCCCCTCCCCGAGAAAGACCTTCTTGGAGACGGCGTTCGCGCCGACGGCAAGATTGTCTGCGCTCTCCTCCATGACATCGACGTTATAGACGGAGGCGGCACCCGGCTTCGTCCAGCCGACATTCTCGTGCGCGCCCGCCATATACTTCTGGCGGTACAGATAATAAGGACCGTATCCCGCTTCCGAGAGCCGACGGCGAGAATAGGCGATCATTTCCGTCAGCTCTCCGTCGGCAAGCGAATCCGTCTCCTCCCGAAGTTTCGCGCCCTTTTTCAGACAAAGGGTGTGTACCGTGATGTTCTCGGGCCCGAGCGCGATCGCTTCCTCCACGCTGTTGAAAAACTCTTCCTTGCTCTCGCCCGTCAGTCCCGCGATGAGGTCGCAGTTGACCGTAAACCCATACGGTCCGGCAAGCGCAAATGCTTTTTTTACCTGATCTGCGGTATGCTTTCTCCCGATGCGGACAAGGGTTTCGTCTGAAAAAGATTGTGCGTTGATACAGATGCGGGTCACGCCATAACTCCGGCAGAGTTCCAGCTTTTCCGCCGTGAAGACGTCCGGCCGCCCCGCCTCCACCGTATACTCACAGTCCTCCGTCCGCAGGGGGGCGATCGCCTGCAGCACCTGTTCCAGTTCTTCCGCGGAAAGCGCAAACGGCGTCCCTCCGCCGACATAGACGGAGCGGAGCCTTCCGATGAGCGGCTGCGCCGCAGACAGCTCCCGCCGCAGTGCATTCAGATAATCGGGTATGAGCGGACGGGTCTTGTCGATGGGTGCCGTGATGAAAGAGCAATAGACACAGCGCGTCGGACAAAACGGAAGCGAAACATACAGATCGCAATTCCCCTCTCTTCGCTCATATATGCCGCGCTGTCCCGCGATCACGTCTCCCACAAGCGCGATGTTTTCTTCGCAGACCCCCATTTCGCGGAAAAAAGGCGCAAAATCCCGTCCCGCCGCCTGCTCCGCATAGGCAAGCCGCGTCGGACGGATCCCCGTCAGCGCCCCCCACGGGAGCGTTTTGCCAAATCGGTCCGACAGCGCCCGATAGAGCGCAAGCTTGGCATAGCGTTTGCACAAGCTCTTTCGGACGAGTTCCCCTTCGCACCGCGCCGCATCAGACCGTTCATATGCCTTTCCGTCTACGAGGAGCCGGTTGCGGAACCCCTCCTCGGTCTGAAACGTCTCATGGACGATCTCCAGCGCTTCCGCTCCCTCAAACAGCCGCACGACATCCATGAGTTCGGGAACCAGAAAGGCTTCATTCGATGTCAGCATTGCAGCCACCCGTTGTATTTCTTCTCATGCGAGAGCGTGCTGTCTTCGCCGTGACCGGGTCGTATGGGATATTCTCCCTCCAAAGAAGCAAGCCGACGCAGACTCTCCGCCAGCGCGGCGGCGTTCCCGGTGGGAAGATCGGTCCGTCCTACGCTTTCGCGAAACAGCGTGTCTCCCGTAAACAATTCCCTCCCCGCAAGATAGCAGGCACCGCCTGCCGTATGCCCGGGGGAAGAGAGAACGGCAATCTCCATCCCGCACAGAGAGAGCCGCTCTCCGCCGCAGAAAGTGAAATCCACCGTAAACGGCGCCAAATCCGCACCCATGGCGAACGCCAGGTTGTCCCTGCCGAGGACGAGAGCGCGTTCCTCCCGCAAACACCCGATCTTCGCGCCCGCTTTCTGCAGCGCGGCACAGCCGCCGATATGGTCAAAATGACCGTGCGTGAGCAAGACAAAGCGCACGGCAAACCCCAGCGCCTCTGCCTTCTTCAGAATACGCGGCTGAGCAGGATCGATCGCCACGGCGTCCTTTCCGTTCTCCGTCAGCAGATAACAATTCGAAGCAAAGCCGACGGGATATATCTTTTCGACTCTCATAAGCCCTCCCGTCAGGTGGAACTGCGGTGTACGTCGAGAATTTTCGCATGCGCCTTGATCTTTTTGATCAGGATCTCGACGTCCTGCCTGTTCGTCAGATTGACCGAAACGTCGATGATCGCGCACTCGTTTTTATCGTATCTTCCGTTGATCGAGGTAATATTGAGTTTCATCTCGGCAACGCTTCCCGAGATCGCGGCAAGCGCCGCGCCCTGTTCCTCTGCGATGACGACGATGGACGCCTTGAAACGGACGTCCCCCTCCTCCGCGACCCATTCCGCGGCCTGCAGACGGGCGGGGTCGGCATTCTTGATATTGGGACAGTCTCTTCTGTGAATGACGACGCCGCGGCCGCGCGTGACAAAGCCGACGATGTCGTCGCCCGGCACGGGAGAACAGCAGCCCGCAAAGGAGACGAGCAACCCCTGCATCCCGTTGACGGTGACGGAGCCCTTGGCATATTTTCCGCTGAAGGGCTGAGGAGCGAGAACGGGTTGCGGGACTTCCTTGCGGAAGTAGTCGATGAGCTTGAAAATGACCTGGCTGACCGTCACCGCGCCGTAGCCGATCGAAGAAAACATCTCGTCCTGCGACGTAAACGCAAGTTTTTCGGAAACCTTTTTGAAACTGGCGTCCGTCAGAATATCGGAGAGCGCATAACCCTTGCGCTTCGCCGCCTCTTCGAGCATGATCTTCCCGAGACGGATGTTTTCCTCCTTCATCTCCTTTTTATAAAACGCCTTGATCTTCGCCTTCGCCGACGAGGATTTGACAAACTTAAGCCAGTCGCGCGAAGGGCCCTTGGAGTTGGGAGAAGTGATGATCTCGACGACGTCGCCCACCTCAAGCGTAGAATTGAGCGGCACGATCTTGCCGTTCACCTTTGCGCCCGTGCAACGATTCCCCACTTCGGAATGGATGGCATAGGCAAAGTCTACGGGCGTCGCGCCCACGGGGAGCGGGATCACCTTCCCCTGCGGCGTAAAGACAAGCAGTTCCGCGCTGTACAGGTTCCCCTTGAGCGTATCCATGAACTCCTTGGAGTCTTTCAGATCGCCTTGCCATTCCATGACTTCTCGGATCCATGAAATGCGCTGATCGAGAGAGGACTCTTCTTCCCGCTGTTCTTTATATTTCCAATGCGCCGCAATGCCGTATTCCGCCGTGCGGTGCATTTCCTCCGTGCGGATCTGGATCTCGAAGGGCTGACCGAAATTGGTGACGACCGTCGTATGCAGGGACTGATAGAGGTTGGGTTTAGGCGTTGCAATATAGTCTTTAATCCGCCCGGGCACGGGCTTCCATTCTTTGTGAATTTTTCCGAACACCTCGTAACACTCGTCCACCGTCCCGACGATGACCCGTACCGCAGTAAGATCGTAAATCTGGTCGAGCGTCTTGTCCTTCGTCTTCATCTTTTTATAAATGGAATAGAAGTGCTTGGGTCTTCCGAACACTTCCCCGTGGATGTTGCATTCGGTGAGGATGCGGTTGATCTCCTCCACCACATAATCGACAAAGCGGTTGCGCTCTTCCAACTTCTGATGGATGTTCTCGACGAGATATTCAAACGCCGCGGGATCCAGATATTTCAGGCAAAGATCTTCCAGTTCGCACTTGATCTGCGAAATACCCAGTCTCCCCGCGAGCGGCGCGTAGATATCGAGCGTCTCCTGCGCCATCTTCTGCTGCCTGTCCTTGGAGAGAAAGTTCAGCGAACGCATATTGTGCAGACGGTCGGCAAGTTTGATGATGATTACGCGGATATCCTTTGCCATCGCAACAAAGATCTTGCGGAAATTTTCCGCCTCCTCTTCTTCCTGCGATTTGAAGACGATCTTGTCAAGTTTTGTCACGCCCGAGACAAGCGTAAGGATCTCCTCTCCGAACGCGCGGCGGATGTCCTCCTCCGTCGCGGACGTATCTTCGATCACATCGTGGAGCAGCGCGGCGGCAACCGTCGCCGTATCCAGTCCCAAATCGACGAGAATCTCCGCAACGGCGCAGGGATGAATAAAATAGGGCTCCCCCGAAGCGCGTTTTTGATTAGCGTGTGCCGTCCGAGCAAAGTCATAGGCACGGAGCAGCAATTCCCGCCCTTCTCCCGTATAATTTTCATATAACTTCATGAGTATGCTTTCCATACGCTTCCCCCCGTCAGTTTCGCTCTTGCAGCGCCTGAACCCCCGAATAGATGCGCGAAAGCTCCAGCCGAGTGTGCCGCCCCGTCACGGGACGGATCCTTCCCTCCGTGCAGCGGATCAATCCGAGTTCTTCAAACACAGAGAGTGCGAAGACGGTCTGTTCGGGCGAAAAACCCGCAAACCCGTTCCTCGAAACCTCTGCAAAGTCCGTTCCCGCAAGTCCGCCCCGTTCCAGCCGCAGGGCGGCATAGATCTCGAGCAACGTTTCCCGGGAAAGAGAAAGCTCTCGCAGATGACGGTAGCCGCACAGCTCCCGATTGATATATACTTTCGCTTTGCCCGTCCGTATCGCAACCGTCGGCGGAACTTCAAGGAAAACGATTTCCCGATAAGCGCTCAGATCACACCCGGGCGACGGAGCGATCAGGACTGCGTTGCATACGCTGCCCGAAGACAATCCGAACAACTCGACGGGAATCCCGTCAAGCGCAGGGAAGGCATCGAGCGTCTCACGATGATAGGCTATCGCGCACAACCCATAAAGACAGGACGACGTGCGGGAAGCGATGAATTCGTTGAGCGACGCAGAATCGGAATACTCCGCCTGCGGCGATCCTCCGTCCGACCGCAATGACTGCACCGCGTTCAGAACAGACCCGATGACAGCGTCCGTTCCGCTCCTGCCGTCGTAGACGACGGAGCGCACATATCCCTTGCAGGTGACCTTCCCCCGGAATTTGGAGAGCATGCATTCGAAAACGATCTGTTTTTCCGCGTCGCTGCGCAGCAGGCGCAGATCTTTCCCCCCCCAGAAATACATGAAATCGAATCCTCCGAGGCAGAACGAGACATGCGGAGACTGCGGCTTCAATACGCAAGCGTCCAGCTTCCCGCCCCGCACGGCGAAGAGCGGACGGCGGTTCCCGATGCCGAACGGCTCAAGCGCCGACAGCTCTTCCGCAAGTCCGCGCGGCAATTCGCCCTCGATCTCCTCGCTTATGCACAGCGAAGGCGTAAGATCCTCCCGCGTATAACGCGTGCCGATGTACGCGTCGAGTTCCGCACGGAACTGCTCGAAACGATCTGTTCGGAGATTGATTCCCGCTGCCTGCGCATGGCCTCCGAACTCTTCGATCCATTCCGAACAATGGCGCAGCGCCTCGTAGATATTCACGCTTTCGATGCTGCGTGCGCTGCCACGGAGCATTTCGCCCTTTTTCACAAAGAGAATTGCCGGACGGGAAAATTCTTCCGCGATCCGCGCCGCAACAATGCCGATAAGCCCGGGCGACCAGTTTTCCCCGATGACGGTGATGACGTTTCCGTACGCACCCTCCCGCAAGATCTGATCGCGCGCGCTCTCGTACAACGAATCACAGAGCTTTTGCCGCTCCGAATTGTAAGAATCAAGCTTTTCCGCAAGCACAGAGATCTCGGAGAGGTCTTCCGTAGTAAACAGCCGCAGGGCGGAACGCGCATCCCCCATCCTTCCCGCCGCATTGATCCGGGGCGCAATCGTAAAGGCCAGCGTCTGCGCCGTGATCTCATCCTTTTTGCCGAGCAGCGCGGCAAAAGCGGGGCGCGGATTCTTTGCGATTTGCTTGAGCCCCTCCGCAACGATGTCACGGTTTTCTCCGAGCAACGGCACGCTGTCCGCCACCGTGGAAAGCGCGCAAAAATCAAGCAGATCATAGGCGCGTTCTCCGATCAGAGCGACAGACAGCTTGAGCGCAACGCCTGCCCCGCAGAGATTGTCATAGGGATAGGCGTCCTTGAGCTTGGGATTGATGCAGATACAATCGGGAAGCACTTCGGGCAGTTCATGATGATCGGTGACAATGACTTGCGCTCCGAGTTCCTTGATGTATTCCACTTCGGCAGCGTTGGAAATCCCGCAATCCACCGTCACAATGAGATCGGGCAAGAAGTCGTCGAAGATCCTGTCGATTGCCGCAATGCTCATCCCGTATCCTTCGCACCGTTCCGGGATATAGAGATAGGGCTCAATGCCGAAAAGACGAAGTGCGCGGAAAAGAATAGCGCACGCCCCGATCCCGTCCGCATCGTAATCTCCGAAGACGGCGACCCGCCAGTCCTCGCGTTTGGCCTGCAAGAGCAGTTGCCGCGCCTCGGCAATCCCCTGCATCAGTTCCGGAGAAAGAAAATTCTCCCGCGAGGGCGCCAAAAACCGACGCATCTTTTCCTCGGTATCCATACCGCGCGCAAAAAGGATCCCCGCAGTCGTCCGGGTAATGCCGAGAATTCGGGCAAGCTCCCGCACCCGGGCTTGCTGCTCGGGCGTAAATTGGTATTCACGGACGATTTTTTTCATGCGCACCTCTGAAATAGCCAAAAACGGCGGGGCAATCCTCCCCCGCCGTTTCTCTGCAGCTTAAAAATCAAGTCTCTTCTTCCTTCTTCGCCTTCCCGATATAACGGCGATGTTTCAACTTCCTGCGATCGAACGCAGCTTTGACGGGCGCATACAATCCGGGGGAAAGCACCAACGACGAGTAAGTGCATACGGCAAGAGGAAGGAGCGCAGGATACACATACAGCCGAACGCCGGAAACGGCAATTCCCCCCACGATCAAAAGCACGGCGGCAAACGCGCAGACAATCCACAGCACCGTCTTCGCAGAAAGCGAATAGGACTGTGCGACGGCCTCCTCGGCGTCGAGCGCCTTAAAAGCAGGTTCTTTGAATTTCTCTCTCATTTTGGCACTGTGGATCGTCCAAAGCAGGAGCGAAATCAGCGAAGCAAGCGCGGCATACAGGAGCACCGCGGCAGACGCGACGGGAATACGGGTGACCGCAAAGAGCGCGGCAGTCAGCAGTGCGTCGTGCGCACAAAATGCAAGTCCCGCAAGCGCATTGCCGATCCCGAACCGGAATGCGACGTAAATCAGCGCCGCGACCGTGCCTACGGCAACGGCGATCGCCCCTCTCCAAAGTTCATCGGAAAAAGGCGCTTTTCCGTCGAGCGTATGCCAAACGACGGAGATATCCGCATCGGCATATTCGGCGCCCGAAAGCGTCGCCTGCACCGACTCGCGAAGCGCTTCCAGCACACTGTCCTCCACCTCGACGTCGAAAGTATAACGAAGCATATGATTGCCCGTCTCCGTGAAATATGTGGTATCCAATTCGTCGACGACGGTCTTATCGAGATAATCCACGCCCTTTGCGTCGAACGCGTCCTCGCAAACTTTCTGCACCGCTTCTTCTTTTTCGCCGATCACCACCACGGTATCGTAGCTGACTTCGAAACTCTTGCCCGCACCGTCCGTACCGGCAAACCCGAACACACCGAACAAGACGGCTCCAATCGCGATGACAACGACGGAAAGAATGAGAAACAACAGGAATTTTTTATCGGAGCGTGAACGATTACTCATCATCTTCCGCCTCCTCTCTCTTGAAATGACAGAACTCGCCGCCGTCCTTTGCAAACGGCATCATGATATACCAGCAGAAGCGGTTAACCGCAAGCGAACACACGAGGGAGAACACCGTCCCCAGCGCAAAGGTGAACGCAAAGATCTGCAGACCGGTAAGCGCAACGAAGAAAGTGAAGAATCCGGCGATCGCAAGCAGAACATGAAGATCGAACACATGCCAGAAGCACTTTTTGTAACCTGTCTTAACCGAATAGCCGATCGTCTTTCCCGTTTCGTATTCGCGTCTGGCATATTCATACGCCATCGCATTGCTCACGCAGAGCACGAGACCGGAGAGCAAGATCCCGAGGATCGCCTCCATGCTGTAATACAGGAAGGAGATGGCCCAAACACACAAGATCATCGCAAGCAAAAAGACGAGGAACGAATAGATATGGGCGACTCCGAGCCTTCTGTAGCGGATCAGGAAAAATGCGGCCATCCCGACAAAACAGACGCCCAACGCGATATATACGAACAGAAGGGAATTCTCTCCGTATGCCGCTTCAACGCGGTAAATCTCGCCCATTTGCACCGTCATGTCGTCTTCCGAACCGTTTTTCACGGCAGAATCGATCAGCGCGGCGACAATCTCCGCACTGTCGCCCGTATAGCCGCCGCTGACGGCAAGACTGCTTTGATCGATCTGTTCGCTGACAGTCAGCGAGAACGCGGTGTTGTCGCCGATCTTGAAGTAGGCATAAGAAGTGCTGTCGGAAGAAGCCGATGCGGTCGTGCTCGCAAACAGGCTCTGTCCTTCGGACGTAAAATCGATAATGACGTAGGAAGTGCCGCTCTGTGTACGCGCGCTTGCCCCCTTGACATAATATCCGATCTCATGCTGCGTTCCTTTCTGAGAAGGAATCGCAACCGTCGCGCTGCTCTCGTCCGAACCGTAACTGATCGAAAACGCGCCCGTGTAGCCCATATAAGTAAAGGCAACGCCGGCAGCTTCATAGTTCGCGGGAAGGAAGATCCTCACGGTATACCCGTCGCAGACCTGTAAGAAAGCGTCCTCGACATGCAGCCGTTCAAAACGATCGGACAGCAAAGAGACCATCTGATCGAATCCCGCGACAAAATCCTCGCTGAGTGTATCCGTGCCCTCCGTGCATGCAATTTCCCGTTCGAGATAGATCGCTCCGTTTGCATACGGAAGATATTCGCTCTCGTACTCTTCCTTCTCCTCGTCCGTTTTTCCCGCAAGACTGTCGTTGTATTCCTGCGCCGAAATAACGCCCTCGGGATAGTAGACGACCGCATAGCCGCCGCCTACATAGCCTGTCTCTCCGATGAGATACCCTCCGAGGTCGGCGTCCTTGTCTGTCAAGCTGATAATCGAATTAAAATAGTATATCGACCCGCAAGGAAAGGAAACCGCACAAACTACGCATAAAACGGCGATTGCGATTGTCATAAGGGTCAGGCAGATCGCCGATTTTACTTTGCCCATTGTTGCCTCCTGTCTCGTATGGATAAGTTCCGTAAAATGATTTCCGGAAAACTCCGTCTTTGTAATTATATCTGTTTTAGCGCGCTCCGTCAAGCCGAAACGCAATCCTTTTTGATTTTTTCTCTTATTTTTCCCGACATTTTCGCTCGGCGAGAATGTGCATCGCGCATTCAATTCTCTTTTTCATCATGGCACAGGTCATCTCGTACGGCTCTTCAATGTCTCCGTTGTAGTGATAATTATTGGCGCTGCACCCTCCCGAGCAGATGAACTTGGCAAAACAGTCGCCGCATTTTTTTCGCGTAAACAGACAGCTTTCCGCAAATTTCGCGCGCAGAGCCCCGTCGATTCTGCCCTCCGATACGTTGCCCATCTTCCACTTGGCGTCTCCCGCGAACTGATGGCAGGGATAGAGATCTCCGTTCGGAACGACAGAGAAATACTCGTTTCCCGCGCCGCAGGCAGAGACCCGTTTCTGAAGGCAGGGTCCTCCTTCGAGATCGATATTGAAATGGAAAAATCCGAAGCCCTCCCCCCGCTCTTCGCGACGAAGAAATTCTTCGCACAGCAACTCATATTCTTTTTCGATGATCGGCAGATGCTCCCGCCTGATCTGCAGATCGGGAATGTCGGTCACGACCGGTTCCATGGAAATGGAATCGAATCCCTGATCGGCGAGAAAGAGCACGTCTTGGGAAAAATCAAGATTTTTTGCGGTAAACGTACCGCGGACATAATAGTGCTTATCTCCGCGCACCCGGACAAATTTTTTTATCTTTTCGATGACGGCATCGAAACTGCCCTTCCCGGAAATCGTTTTCCGCACCGCGTCGTGCACTTCTCTTCTTCCGTCGAGAGAAAGGACGACGTTTTCCATCTCTTCATTGAGAAAAGAGATCGTTTCGTCGTCAAGCAAAAGCCCGTTCGTCGTCGTGGTAAAAAGAAACCGCTTGCCCAACTTCGCTCCCTCTTCCTTGGCATAACGAACCGTATCTTTCACGACGTCGAAGTTCATCAGCGGCTCGCCGCCGAAAAAGTCCACTTCCAGCACTTTGCGGCTTCCGCTTTCCCGCAGCAGAAAATCGATCGCAGCGCGCGCCGTCTCCCGCGTCATCACTTCGCGCACGGAATGATAGGCGCCTTCATCCGCAAAACAGTAGCGGCAGCGAAGATTGCAGTCGTGCGAAACATGCAGACAGAGCGCCTTGATTTCCCCGCTCTTTACGGGACGCACGCTCGTTTCCTCTTTTTCAAACAGCCCCTCTTCCCGAAGCCGCCCGACCTCCGCGAGAATCCCGCGGATCTCTTCGTCTGTAATTTCAGACGAATCTCCCGAGAGATACCGCGCCGTCTTTTCGTCGCACTCATGCAGCGAACCGCTGCCCGTATCATAAATATATCGCTTATCGCGATAAGCAAACACGTGTACCATATTTTATCTTTTTCGTCTTTCAATGCGGAAAGAAGGAGCAACGAAAACCGCTGCTCCCGCACAATGTTCCGCTCTCCTGCAATTCCGGCGTCTTGATTATTTTCTCTCGATCTTTTCTTCTCTCGTCACGCGCTCGCACGACTGATTCCCGACCGTACAGCTCGTTTTGCAGGCGGACTGGCAGGTGCTTCTGCATTCTCCGCAACCGGTGACCTTTTTTTCCGCGGGTTTCGCAATCGTCTTGATCATTGTCATATCTCCCGAGTTTTTCTTTCATTATACAACTTCTTCCGAAAAATAGCAACCGATTTTTTATTCTTTCCGCAATTTCGTCCCGCAGACGGCTCCCAATCCCCCCGCCAATGCGCAGAGAGGAGGACGAAACAGAAAGAATACGCTCAGATGAAACCCGCCGATCGCACCGAAAAGCAGCATCGTAAGCAAAACGGTGAGCGCTCCCGCCGCCGCACCCTTGAAAAACGCGCGTTCCCTTCGGACAAAAAGCAGACAAACTGCAAATACGGCGCAAACTTCCGTCAGGCGGCAGAGCAGTGCGACGGAAAAGTCGGAAGGCGCATAAGCGCGCACGAATACAGCAAGCAACGCTGCCGCAAACAAACACAGCACCGCGGCAAACACCGCCGAGATCAGCGTCTCCGCGACCGCGCGTTTCCAGAAATTTTCTCCCATAAAAAACCCCCGCAAACCTGTGACTGCAACATCGTATGCGGGGGATTTTTCAATTATGCCGAAGTTATTTCGTTTCGTTCTCCTGTTCGGGCGCCTTCTCTTCCGGCGACTCCTGTTCCGCAGACTCCTGCGCAGCCTCTTTCTGCGTTCCGCTCTTTTTGGCGTTCTTTTCCGCCGCCTTTCTCGCCTCCTCCTGCTCCCGCGCGATCTGAGTGGGACCTTTCGCGTCTGTCTGGGCGATCAGCTCCTTATCCATTTTAATGAACGATCTTCCCGACGCTTCGCTGCCCGTCTCGATGATGACGGTGTTGTCGTCGCATACTTCTACGACGATGCCGCAGATCCCCCCTGCCGTCTTGACCTTGCTGCCCGGACGAATCGCGCTGAGCTGTTCGGTATATTCCTGCTGGCGCTGTTTGTTCTTACGGTTGGAGAAGATCATCCAAACGATAAAGATGACCACAAGGACGGCAAGCAATGCATACATCATATAGTTGTCTGCCGGTGTCCCTTCCGAAGTACTCGCATTATCCAATAAATTCCAAAGCATGATAACAGTCTCCTTCTTGATATCCGTTTTATCATACCTTTTTTGGGAATATTTTGCAAGCAATTTGCAAAATATTTTTTTGATTTTTCCGCATTTTCACGCGCGAGTCCCGTCGCTTTCGGGCGAATCGCCCTGCTTTGCGTAGAATTCCCTCACAAATTCTCTCACATAGCCGCCGAATATACTCTCCCGCAATCCGCGCATGAGCCGATGCAGATAGGATATATTATGCAGGGAAAGGAGCATTGCGCCCGCCATTTCGCCCACGTTGATGAGATGACGAAGATATGCCTTCGTATAATGTCTGCAGCAGTAGCAGTCGCATTCCGGATCGAGCGGCGTAAAATCTTCTTTATAGCGCCCGTTGCGCACCACAATCTTTCCTCGCGAAGTCAGTGCGGTTCCGTTGCGCGCGACGCGGGTGGCGAGCACGCAGTCGAACAGATCGACGCCGCGCATCACGCCTTCCGCAAGACAATCGGGCGAACCGACACCCATGAGATAGCGCGGCACGTCTGTGGGAAGCATGGGCTGCAAAAAATCCAAGAGCTCGTACATGCGCGCCTTCGGTTCCCCCACGGAAAGCCCGCCGATCGCAATCCCGTGACGCACATACGGAAGACAACGCGCAAGGCTCTCCGCCCGCAGATCTTCGAACATGTTTCCCTGTATGATGGGAAAGAGCGCCTGACGAGGATTGTCATGCGCCTCGGCGCAGCGCGCAAGCCATTTTCCTGTCCGTTCCATGGCGATTTTGGCCTGTTCGTAAGAGCAGCCGAATTCCGAACATTCGTCCAGTGCCATGATGATGTCCGCGCCCAAATTATGCTGGACCTGCATCGCCTTTTCCGGAGTAAACATATGACTGCTCCCATCTACATGGGAACGGAACCGTACGCCGTCGTCCGTAATGCTGTTGAGCGCGGCGAGAGAAAAGACCTGAAATCCGCCGCTGTCCGTCAGAATGGGGCGGTTCCAGTTCATGAACCGGTGCAGTCCGCCCGCACGGGCAACAAGCTCATCGCCGGGACGCATGCAAAGATGATAGGTATTGGAGAGAATGATCTGCGATCCGATCTCCTCCAAATCTTTCGGCAGCACCCCCTTCACCGTTGCCTGCGTTCCGACCGGCATATAGACGGGAGTGAGAATATCCCCGTGCGGCGTGTGGAAAACGCCCGCGCGCGCGCCCGTTTCGGGATCGACTTTCTGCAGTTCAAACGAAAAAAATTCGTTGTTCATGGATTCCTCCGCAAAAGCACAGCGAGACAGCAGAAAGGGGCGGACCTCCGTCCACCCCTCCGATGCTCCGTCCTGCGACGATATGGAGGCGCCACCCGGATTTGAACCGGGGAATCAGGGTTTTGCAGACCCTTGCCTTACCACTTGGCTATGGCGCCAAAAAAACAGTGCGGACCGCTACATTTGGAGCGGGAAACGAGACTCGAACCCGCGACATTCACCTTGGCAAGGTGACGCTCTACCACTGAGCTATTCCCGCATAATCAGTATCCGCACTGTATTGGTGGAAGCTATAGGGATCGAACCTATGACCCTCTGCTTGTAAGGCAGATGCTCTCCCGGCTGAGCTAAGCTTCCTTCGTTCTTACGAACTGCTTGTGTATCATACCATATTCCGAAAAAGATTGCAAGCATTTTTCCGCAGTTTTTGAAGATTTTTCGAAATTCCTCTTTCCGCACGAAAAACAGACCGCGCTTTAGCGTCCCCGCAAATTTGCGGGGACGCCCTTTTTCTCGTTATTTCTCTCCCGTCGCTTCTTCCCGCGATTCGGACGGATCCTCCGTCGCTTCTTCCCGCGATTCGGACGAATCCTCCGTCGGCTCTTCCCGCGATTCGGACGAGACCTGCTCCTTGCCTTTCGTTTCCAAAACAGACATCTTCCGCTCTTTGCCTTTCTTCTTTCCGCCGATCGTGAAGACGACCGCCTTATCGAAAATCGCAAGAAGACTGGGCAGGACGAACAGAACCAGCACCGCCGCGGAGAGTGCGCCGATGGAGACGGCGAGGCAAATTTGCGAAAGAGTTTCCGACGTCATGAGCCCGATCATTCCCGTAATCAAAACAAGGATCATCCCCGAGGTGAGAATGGTATGAACGGCCCCTCCGTACGCTTTTCCGATTGCCTGCCTCGGCGGCAGAATCTTGCGGTACTCGCGATAATAATTGGTGAACAAAATACCGTAATCGATGGTCGCCCCCATCAGGATCGCCTCCACAATGAGAAGCGCAAGATAATACACACCGAACCCGTGCAGAACGGAGACCGTGATATATACGCCGCACTGCACCAGCGCGACAAGCAAAAGCGCGATCATCGGATTGCGGAAGGAAAGCGATACGACAAGGAAGATCGCAACGATCGTAAGCGCTGTGATCAGCAAAAGCTCGTCTCCGAACGTGAGACTCATCTCATAGTTCATGGCGGAACTTCCGATGAGATGATATTCGCCTTGCAGCGTTTGATCGAGCTGTGCCGTCAGATCCTTGAAAAACGTCGTCGTCTCCTCAGACTCCGCGGGCAGACTCGTCGTGAAAATCAGCCTTGAATAGCGCGCTCCCCGCATCTGACGAACCCCTTCTTCAAGCTGTTCCCGCATTGTCCCGACGTAGTCTTGCATGTCCTCGCCGATAAATCCCGCAAACCTCGGGTCAGTAAGAAGCGAATCGGCGATATATCCGACGAATTCCTGAATGGAAAGCGTTTGATCCGCCCCCTCGCTCTGCGCGCTTGCGAGCAAGAGATAGAGCGCCTCCATGGTGTTTTCCTCCACCGCCCCGCCAAGCAGCGCACTCATCTGCGCGGGGGAATACGTTTCGTCCGAAACGACCGCCCCGACAAGGTTCTTTACCAACGCCAGCTGCGCCACGGTCTCCTCATCTGCCATTCCCGGGTAGCCCTGCAACACCTCGGCGGCATAATCGACAAATTGCTGAACGGACATCTCCGTGACAACCGATCCCGTCGAAGACCCGTACAGCAAAAACAGCAGACTGACCTGCGACGGATCCATCCCGAAAAATTCAGCGATCTCCTCGCTCGTCTTGGGTTCAAGCAAAGCCTCCCGATCGGAAAATTTCGTCAGCATGGCGACATTTTCCTTCAATTCTTCGGTAAGGATCGCATCGAACATCCCGCTTTCGGAGAGTTCGGAGAGATAAGCGAACACCGTCTCCGCCTGCACCGGCTCAACCGATCCGTCAAAATACAGATAGTAAACGGCACGCACCAGCGATTCGTTCATGGACATCCCCGCCGCGGCGATCACGCCGTTCATCTCCTGCGCCGTATATTCCCGGCCGAACAACTCGCCGTAGCTTGTAATTGCACTCACAGATTCATTTTCTCTCCAGCCTTCCGAAAGAGCCGCGACTCTCTCCTCGTCCTCGTTGTCATAGATCATGACGATCGTGTTTTCCGATGGAAATACATCGGAAATCGGATCTTCCGTGACGACCGTATAATTGACCGGGGTAAACGACTGCAGAATACATACTCCGACGAAGACAACGGCAAAGACGCCCAATACGCCAAATCTTCCCTTATAGGCAGCCGCAGCCATCACCCCGGAAGGAGCGGGATGGTTCCGTTCCTCCCTCGCCCCGGCCCGCTTTTCCGCCTTTTTTGCGAGTTTCTTTTCCGACTTCAAAATGAGCTTGTCACAGAGAATGGTGAGCGAAGGAGAGACGGTGATCACGCAAAGCAGACTGAGCGTCACCCCTTTCGCCAATGCGATGCCGAGGTTGAATCCGATCGTGAAGCTCATGAACAGCAATATCAAAAGCCCCACGATCGTGGTGAACGCGCTTCCGAAGATCGAGCCGAAAGAATTTTCCAGCGCATATTTCATTGCGACGATCTTGTCGTCGGTACGCTTCCGTTCCTGACGGTAACGGTTCATCAGAATAATGGAATAATCCATGGAGAGCACGACTTGCAAAATCGAAGATATCGAAAAGGTAATGCTTGCAATACTCCCCAATACGAGGTTGGTGCCCATATTGATGAGCACGGCCAGTCCGATGACCAGAATAAAAATCACCGGTTCGAACCAGGATGCGCTCATGATGAGCAAGATTACGATCAGCATGACAACGGCAAAGGCGATCACCCAAAGAGGGAGCTCATCCTCGTTCGTATCGCTGTTTCTGTAACACATCTCATAGCCGGAAAATTCCTCTTCCAGCGTACGGTGAATGGAGCGTTCTTCGGCAGAGTCATATTCGCAGGAAATGTTCAGCACATACAGCGTATATTCTCCTTTATGATATGAATCGCTCTCGTCATAGCTCACGCTGTCGACGGATTCGATCGATTGCAACGCAAGCAGACATTCCTGCTCCTGTTCCTCTGTAAGACCCGTGAACATGACGCGAATGTTGTTTCCGCTGCCCGTATCGGGAAACTCTTCCTGCATGATATCCAGCCCCTGCTTCATGGAAGAATCGGCGGGAAGATATTTCGTCATATCTTTGTTGATCCCGACTTTCGGAATCAGAAACCCCGACACAACCGCGATGACAAGTACGATCGCCAGAAAAAGATAACGTTTGTCAACCAAAATTGAAGCCAGCTTTTTCATATAGACCTCCTGCCTCATTCGTCTGTGATGCGACCTGTTTTCACAAAATGCTTGACTTGATTTGACGCCTATATTATAATATACGCGTGTATAACTTACAACCGACAGTTGATATCGTTGCGGCGTAAATTATACCTGTTTTTCGCTATGTGTATAATTCACAAACATTTTCAAATATCTGTCGAGGAGGTATTCTGTGAAAAAAAAGGAGAATCAGCGAATCATGCTGACCAAGCGGCTTCTGAAAGAGAGTTTTGTCGATCTGCTCATGCAAAAAGACATCCGCAAGATCTCCATCCGGGAGCTTTGCGAAAAGGCGGGCGTCAACCATTGCACCTTTTACAACCATTACGGCTCACAGTACGACCTTCTGGCGGAGATGGAACAAGATCTGCAAAAGAGTATCGAGACGACGCTGGCAAACACGCAGGAGGACGAACAGCTCGCAGCATTGCTCTCCTATCTGCAGGACAACATCAAGATCACAAAGTTGCTCATCAATAACAACCTCGACCCCGGCTATCCCGAACGGCTGTTTTCGATGCCCTTCATTCAGCACCTCTTCGCGGACAAGTTCGGCACGCTCTCCGAGAGCAAGAACTACGAGTACATCTCCAACTTCATCTTTTATGGGACCTTCCGCGTCGCACAGATGTGGATCAACAAGTCCGACCGCGAATCGCCTCAGGAAATGGCACAGCTGTTCCTCTCCCTGCTCGGCACCAAATAACCGCAACCGGCACAGATCGGACGCCCCCATTCCGAACACAGAGGTGTTTCGGGCTGTCGGTACGATGCCGCCCGCAAACCCGCAATTTGCACGCGGGATGCCGGGCAGCCGCGCGAGATATCCCCTTCCCCGTCAACGGGGTTCCGACGCGCAGGCGCTCCGCGCAAACGGCTTGCCTTTTCATCGGCTCGTTCCCCTCTTTCCCTCCTTTCCGATTTCCGTCCTTCGCCTCCTTGCTCTGTCGGCAAAATCTGTCCCGCAAATTGTCCGCGGGTTTTACGATATAAAGAACGCGGGACCCGCCATGCGGATCCCGCGTTTGCTTCCCGCCATGCGGGAACCTATACCTTTTCAATAGACGCTGACCTGTTTCTTGTCTCTTCCGAGCCGCTCATATTTTACGACGCCGTCCTTGAGGGCAAACAGCGTGTCGTCCCCGCCGATCGCGACGTTGTTGCCGGGATGAATCTTCGTCCCGCGCTGACGGACGAGAATGCTGCCCGCGAGCACGGCCTGCCCGTCCTGACGTTTTACGCCCAGACGCTTTGCACGGCTGTCTCTTCCGTTGTGAGAGGATCCCGTCCCTTTTTTATGAGCGAATAAACTGATAAAAATCATAACTTATTCTCCTTGATTAAACTTGATTCGGGGAAATGCCCCATTGTCAGAGAGAGATTTTCTCGATCCTGACTGCGGTGAACGGCTGACGATGCCCCTGTTTCTTGCGCTCGTTCTTCTTCGCCTTGTACTTGAACACGATGATCTTGCGGTACTTATCCTGTGCCGTGACGGTTGCGGTGACCTTCGCGCTTTTGACCTCTTCGCCGAGCTTGATGCCGCTCTCGTCCGCCACCATGAGCACCGGGAAGGAAACTTCTGCGCCGACTTCCGCCTTAAGCTTCTCGACCTTGAGCACGTCGCCCTCCGACACCCTGTACTGCTTGTTGCCGTTTTCAATGATCGCGTACATAATTCTTCTACCTCCTCTTTCCAGTCTCGCAAGTTTCTTAGGCGATCCCCGAAGGAATGCTTCTCTGCCCGTCCTTAGCGGCTCATCGGTCAATTTACCACAATGAAACAGAAATGTCAAGCAGTTTTGCCTCCTTTTTTCAATCTCCCGTATTTTTATCTTGTTTGCAAATCCTTGCGGCATTCCCGAAAAGCTCTTGTATTTTTTTCACGAAACAGTATAATAGAAGCGGAAACACCTTTTCGGGTCATTTGAACGAAAGGTCCGCCGCCTTGCAAATAAGGAGACTCCATGGATTTTCTCACTTCTCTTGCGATCATCTGTCTGAGCGCTCTGCTGCTCGGATCGATCTGCTCCAAGATCAAACTTCCGCCCCTCCTCGGAATGCTGATCGTCGGAATCATAATGGGGCCGTATCTCCTCGATTTGATCGCCCCCTCCATCCTGAACATCTCGGCAGACCTGCGCAAACTTGCCCTGATCATCATTCTCACGCGGGCGGGACTTAATCTCAACCTCAAAGATCTCAAAAAAAACGGACGTTCCGCCGTTCTGCTTTGTTTTCTCCCCGCAAGCGCCGAGATCCTCGCCTACACTCTGTTCGGTTTCCTGTTCCTCAAACTCGCCGTGCCGGACGCGGCAATCCTCGGCTGCGTCATGGCGGCGGTCTCGCCTGCGGTCGTCGTTCCCCGCATGCTGCGACTGAAAGAGACCGGATACGGAACGGATAAGGGGATCCCGGACATGATCATGACGGGCGCTTCCGCGGACGACGTATTTGTCATCGTTCTGTTCACTTCGCTCACCGCGATGGCGACGGGCGGAACTTTTTCCTGGAACATCGTATGGCAGGTGCCCGTCTCCATTCTGCTCGGGATCGCCGCAGGCTGTCTCGTCGGATTTCTGTTCGTATGGTTCGTCAAGAAGATCCACATGCGCGACAGCGTCAAGGTCATCCTCATTCTGAGCATCGCCTTTTTATTCGTCGCTCTGGAAAAGGCGATCGGTGACTATGTCCCCTTCTCCGATCTGATCGCCGTCATCTCCTTCGGTGCCATGATTTTTGCAAGGCACGAGATCTGCGCGGCTAGGCTTTCGCAGAAATTTTCCAAATTGTGGGTCTTTGCGGAAATCCTGCTCTTCGTCCTCGTCGGCGCGGAAGTCGACCTTCGGTATGCCGCACAGAGCAGCGGCCCCATCGTCTGCGTCATTTTCCTCGCGCTGATCGTGCGCATGTTCGGCGTATATCTCTGCGTTATCGGCTCCCGCCTCAATGCAAAGGAGCGGCTATTCTGCATGCTCGCCTATTCGCCGAAGGCGACCGTTCAAGCGGCGATCGGCGCTCTGCCCCTCGCCATGGGCCTGAGTTCGGGACAAATCATTCTGACCGCCGCGGTGCTCGCCATTCTCATCACCGCCCCGCTGGGCGCGTTTGCCATCGATCTCAGTTATAAAAAACTGCTCGCGCGCCGCACAGACGATGCTCCCCCCTCGCCTCCGCCGCAGCTCCCTCCTCCCGCAGAGGGAACGGACCCGCCTTTATAACCGCAAAAAGAGCGGGAAACGCACAACTCCCATTAAGACGAATCAAGAAGCGCACCTGCCTTGCTTGCAAGGCATCGTGCGCTTCTTTTCTGCGATAAACTTCCCTGCGGGGACCGCCGCAAATGCGGCGGTCCCTGTTCGGTTTTTGCTCCTCCCTCCGCGGAAAACCGCGAAATCACGCCTTTTCCCACTTCGCATACAGGCGCGTACCGTCTGCAACGCCCGACACATCGCTCCGATAGGACGTCCCGGTGCATTGTTCGTTCAGAAACCAACCGACAAACGTATAGCCCTCCCGTTCGGGCACGGGAATTTCGGAAAGGCCTCCCGCCGATTTCACGAAGGAAACCGCATACTTTTCCTCCCCCGCCGTCGTCCAGCCGAACACGCATCTTGCGGGCAGGTTCTGAGGCGCGGCGCTCTCCTCCGCCTCCAAATAGAGCGTGAGGCCGTCGCATCCGCTGAACGCCGCCGTCCCGATGCTCTGCACGGATGCGGGCAAGATCAGCTCTTTCAGAGCGCTGCACTCGAAAAACGAAAGCATTCCGACCGACCGCAATCCGTCGGGCAGGACAAATTCGGCAAGCGCCGTACAGCCGCTGAAGCAGTAGTCCCCGATCGTCTCGAGGCTCTTTCCTCCCGTCACGATCCTGAGATCGGGATTGTATGCAAACGCCTGCATGGGAAGCTCTTTCAAGGAATCTGAAAGACGGACTTCCGTCAGCGCGCCGTCGAAAAACGCCAAAAATCCCAAAGAAAGCAGCGAATTCGGAAGCTCCGTTTTACGGACTCCGCTTGCGCGGAACGCCTCTCTTCCGATCGTCAGCAGACTCTGACCTTCAAAAGTAAGCGCGGAGAGCTGTTTGCACTCCAAAAACGCATAGTTCCCGATCCTTTCCGTCTTTGCGGGGATCGCGATCCCTCGCAGCGCGCCGCAATGCGCGAACGCATAGTCTCCGACGGAGGAGAGCATGCTGCCTTCCGCGAAGGTCACCGTTTCAAGTCCCGTGCAGCCCTCGAACGCATAGCCGCCGATCTCCTTCACAGACGCGGGAACGGCGATCGAAACAAGTCCCGTGCAGCCGCGGAAGGCGCTGTGCGCGACCAATTCGAGCGACGCGGGCAACGTAACGCTCGCGAGCGCCGTATTGCCGGAGAATAACGCCCCAAATCCGACGACGGGCTTTCCCGCCAGCGTATCCGGAAGCACGACGGAGGCGCCGAACGTCCCGTAATATTTGGTGAGGATCACGCCCGCGCCGGAGACGACATAAGAATAGTCCCCCTCGCGCAGACTTCCCGCGCCCAGATTGACCGTGATCCCCTGCATCGTCATCCAATCGGTCGACTGCCAGCCGACGGGGGCGGAAAACGCCTCAACGTCGACCACTGCGCCCGCCGAAAAAGACAGCGCGCCGAATCCCATCACCTGTACGGAGATCGGAAGATACAGCCTTTTCAGACCGCAGGCCAACGCTTCGCTTCCGATCTCAAAGAGCCCCTGCGGAAGGATCACGCATTCCAGTTTTGCGCCGGTAAAGGCGCTTGCTCCGATCACCCGAAGCAGACTTCCGCTTTCAAACGTCAGCTCGCCCGTCTGCGCCTCGAAAAACGCCCTGCTCCCGATCTCGCAGACGCGCTTGCTCAGAACCAGCTCCTGCGGAAGCAAGGCCCGCTCGAATGCACTCTCTCCGATCGTGAGCGTGACGCCCTCCTCAAAGGTCAGAGAACGGACCCCCGCCTGATAAAACAACTGCGACGGAATCATCCGCACGTCCGCTCCGATCGCGACCTTCAGCGTCTGCCCATCCATAAATCCGAAACATCCCCGCTCCCCATAGCAGATCGCATTTTCCGCATTGTAATGAAATTCCGACAACGCGGGCATAAAAGCGAAGGCATTTTCTCCAATGATTTCAATTCCGCGCGCGACCGTAAGCGACTGCAGCGAACTCGCCTGAAACGCACTTTCTCCGATCTCGGTCACGGGAACCATTTCCCCGCGGAACGGAATGGCGTCGGGAACGGAAAACGACGTTTCCTCCCCGTAATAGCGATACAACGACGCCCCGCCCTCAAGCACACGATATCCGGCGCCTCCGATTTCCGTACAATTCTCCTCTCCCGCCTGAAAGAGAATCGGCGCGCCGATGTTTGCCCAATTTGCATTCTGCGGGACGGAGGCCTCCGCCACGCGGACGATGACAAACGGACATTCGTCAAATGCAGAAGTTCCAAACGTTTGGATGCCGCTCAGAGAATTCACCCGACGCAGCAAAGCGCAGCCATAAAATGCAAGATCGTCGATATGGCGCACCGACGAAGGAATGTTCACGCTGCAGACCGTCTGATTGTCTTTGAACGCAGCCCTTCCGATCTCCGCGACCTCCGCCGCAATACCGTCCTCTGTATAGACGGAGGGGATGACGACGTCGGAACAAGTGCCGATATAACCGCTGACCATCCACTTCCCGGGGCTGTAAAAACTCTCGGCAAAGAGCAGTCCCTCCGTGCCGTACTGCCATTTCGCCCAAAGTTCCAGCTGCCCGATCTTTTCGCCCGGCAAAAGCTCCGAAGACAGCGGATCGCCCGTGCAGGCGGCATTCTCATACCAGCCTTCGAACATGTAATCCTTCTTCGTCGGAAGGAGAAAAACAAGTGCGGTCTCGATATCGTATGACGAAGGGTTCTGCGGATTCTGCGTCCCGCCGTCGAGATGATAGGTGATGGAATAAGAAATCAGTTCCCACTTCGGATACAGGGTCAGATCGCCCGTCGTCCCCTCTTCGATGCGTTCGAGAGGATGCGTGAGCGCTTCGTCGGCATACCAGCCGCAAAATTCCGCGCCGGCACGAACGGGCGCGGAAAGGGAAAAGGTCGGCGTCTCGATCGAATAGGAAGAGGGATTTTCCTCGTTGCGGACGTCCTCTCCGACGACATAGGAGATCGAATAAAGGATCGGTTCCCACGCCGCGCGAACTTCGGCATCTTCATAATGCGACCATTCTGCATTGTCCACCCGTTCCGAACCGAGATACCAGCCCTCGAAGGTATACCCTGTCCGCTCGGGAAGAGGAAATTGCGGAATTTGTCCGCTGACCGCCTGCACCGTCTGCTGGGCAAGCGTACCGCCTGCGGCATCCAGCCGAACCGTGTAGACATCTCCCTCCCAGACGGCGGTAAATGTCATGTCCGAGAGAATGGGAGTGGTCAGCGCGGGAGACCATGCGCGGAAGGTGTACCCCGTCCGTTCGGGCGCCTCCGGCGCGGCGGCGGTCTGTCCTTCTTCCACCTTCTGCGAGGAAACCGCCGTGCCGCCCGCGGGATCGAACGTCACCGTATAGAGGGGCGCTCTCCGGACATCCAGGGCGACGGAAACGGTCTTCGTCGCATTTTGTACCTGAAGATAAAAGCGGTTGTCTCCCTCCTTCAGAGAGAGAACGAGAGAATCCATCCGATCGTTGCCCGCCTCGTCCGCGCTGAGAAAATAAGGGACCCCTTCCCCGAGCGAGATCTTCCCTTCCAAGTCGAGCCGATCCGTCGCATTCGGCACTTGCGCGCGGAAGGTTCCGTCCTGCAAGGCAAATCCTTCAACGGATAAAAACTGCGAATAATCGATCTCGCTGAATTGCGCATAGACGGAGTAACGGTTCTCTTCGGAAAGCGGCTGATCCAGCAGAGAAGCGAGCGTAAAGGGCTTCTCCCGCGATGTTTCGTCCCAGAACCATCCTTCAAAAGAATAGCCTTCCTTTTCGGGATCATTCGGCATCGTCAGCACGTCGCCGTCCGTTCCGACCGTCGCATACAACGCTCCGTCCACATAAAAATCGACGTTATATTTCACGGAGATCTTGCACGCGCTCATCGCAAACAGAGAAAAGATAACAATCAATGCAATCAGAAATTTTTTCATCGCCATTCTTTTCCTTCTTTTTTCTCTCGGATGTATTATAACACCCCTTTCGGGAAAGTCAACTTTATTATCCCCTCCTCTTCAAATTCCCCGCTTCCATTCTCTTCCTGTTCTCCCGCCGTGCACGAAAGGCTAAGGGCGGCGGACCGAAGTCCGCCGCCCTTAGCCTCAAGATAAGGAATTTTCTGTTCCGCATCAGGGGGAGGATACGGAATCGCCCTTCGGCGCTTCATGCATGGACCGCCGTCAGTATAAACAAATTTGAAAAGGGACTGCTCTGCGACTCTTGTCAGAGCAGATATTCCAAATGATAAATGCGATAGGTATAAAGCACCTTCCAATCCGCTCCCGTCAGACTCATCGTATAGGCCAGATCGAGGCGCTCCTCCGACAGTAACCGACCGTAAGGATCGCGGAAAAAACAGCAATTGTGATTGCGGGGGAATCCCGTCAGCGCGCTGTCGATCGAAAACAGCTTGTTCCATGTGAATTTCTGATCGAACACTTCATAGAATTCCTTGTCCTCCGGCACGTCGAAATAATAGACGTTCGAGGCATAGGGAAGATTGGTCGGCACTTCAAATTCGCTGAACGGATGGGTATCGCACACCATATAGATCCTCCGCGACACGGGCTCATAGGCAAACTGCGCGTTGCAAATGGTATCCTGTTGCCCGTCCGAAGTGTAGATCCCCGCATTCGAAACCTCCGCCTCCCAGAGACTTTGGGGCTCTTCAAGGTCGGAAAAATCCCAACACTCGACTTTCTGGCCCGTACCGCTTCTTCCCGTATAAAAGAGCAGGATTTTCCCTTTTTCGTCGATGCTGATAAGGCTGCACTGTCCCCAGCCCCAAATGAATTCGTTTGTTTCATCGTAGACGTAATCGGGATAATAGTCGTAAAAGTCATAGAGCGGACTCACTTCCGGCACATCGATCCACGGACCGTCCGGAGATTTTGCTATTTTGAATCCGAACATGTTGGAACTGTTGTCCACGGTCGTACAGCCGAGTACCGCCATCAAATAGGTATACGTCTCCCCGTGATAAGAAAATTCGCCCCGGATCACGTCGGGATCGCAGATGTTACCGGAATAGTACGTTCCCTCTTCCGGTCCGAAGGCGATCTGTTTTTCGCTCCAATACCAGGTCTCGCCCACCCTTTTCCCTTTGCGATACGCAATATGATCTCCGTGCGCGCCCGAAGATTTGTTGGAGCAGTACCACACGTATGCGTTGTCCCCCTCCACAAGAATGCTCGGACAATAGTTATAGATGGAAACGAAATCTCCCGGCTCGTCGAACATCTGCCCGGTTTCCCATTCCGCCGCGTATCCGTCCGGCACATTCGAACAGGCGGGGCACAGAATCGCCGACAGAGAAAGGACGGCGCCGAGGACAATCGTTGCAATGCGTCTTTTTTTCATTCTTACTGTTCTCCCAAACGATAGGCATAGCGATAAATGCGATAGCCGAACAACACCGTCCAGTCCTCTCCCGTATCGCATTTGGTATAGGCGATCTCAAGTTCCTTTCCCTCCGGCTTTCTTCCGTAGGGATCCCGAAAGAAGCAGCAGTTGTGGTTGTGCGGGAATCCCGTTGCGGCCTCGTTCAGCGTGAACAGCTCCCGCCACTGCAAATTTTTTCCGAGAAAGGCCTCTCCCGGCTCCCCGCCCGAAAAATCATCGAAGTAATAGACGCGGGAAGCCTCCGGAAGGTTGGTCGGCCAACGGTCTGTGCGGAAAGGATGCACATCGCAAATCATATAAAATCGGCTCGCCGCTTCATCGTACATAAACTGTGCGTTGCAGATGCTGTCCTGCGCTCCGTTCAAATCGAAAACCCCTTGATTGCGGACCTCCGTTTCATAGAGCCCTTTCGGATGATCGAGATCGGAAAAATCCCAGCATTCCAGTTTTTGAGAAGTAGCGCTTCTTCCCGTATAAAAGAGCAGAACTTTTCCCTTTTTGTCGACGCTGACGAGACTGCACTGTCCCCAACCCCAGATAAATTCATTTGCGCCGTTGTAGACATAGCCGGGGTAGTAATCGTAAAAGTTGTAGAGCGGACTGACGGACGGAACGTCGATCCACGGCCCCTCGGGGGATTTCGCCGCCTTGAATCCGAACATATTGGAAGAATTGTCCTTCGTCGTACAGCCGAGCACCGCCATCAGGTAGGAATATGTTTCCCCCTGCATATGGAATTCTCCCTTTACGACGTCCGGGTCACAGATATTCCCCGAATAATAGGTCCCCTCTTCGGCGCCGAGCACAATTTTCTTCGGACTCCAATACCAGACGCCGTCTGCTCTTTTCCCGCTGCGGTATGCGATGTGATCGTCGCCGCCGATCCCTTCTTCTACACTCGAACAATACCACACATGCGCGGTATCTCCTTCCACGATGACGCAGGGACAATAATTATATGTCCGCGCCCCTGCGGCGTCATCAAACATCAGTCCTTCTGCCGTCTCCGCGACATACCCTTCCGGAATTTCCGCCGTCTCGTCCAATCCGCATGCGTTCATCTGACATACTCCTCCCGCCAAAACGGCGGCAAGTATGAAATATCCTATCTTTTTCATACATCCTCCGAAAGAACGGGGGCGATCCGCGCAAGGCTTTCGGATATGACCGCCCCCGCACCCTGTACTTTATCGACGTCTGCGCCTGACGAGAACGACCGTCAGTACAACCGCGCCGCAGATCACGACGGCCGCCGCGATGCTGACCCCGACGATCACGTCAGTTTTGCCGCCGCTATTGTCCGTCGGCTCCTCTTTGTCCTGATTGCCATCCGGGGGATCTTCTTTTCCGTCGTCGGGATTCCCGGGATTGCTCGGTTCGAGATATCCGGGCGTCTGTTCCAATGTCTCCCGCTGCAATACAAAGTTGGCGACGTGTATTTCTGCGCTCGGACTGGATACGACCGTACCCGCAACCGTTCCGATTCCCAGTTCCTCATCCGTCATGGAAGAAGGCACAAACAAACGCGTCACATTCAAAATTCCCGCTTCCCAGTCCAGCTCGACATTGGCGATCGAACCGATGCACATTTCTCTTCCCAATCCGTTCAGCATGTCAAAAGAAAATGCGATCTTTACGATTTTGCCCATTCCGTCCGAAGGCGTGTTTTCCCCCGAATAGAACGCGTCGAGCACAAAAGAGGTCTTGGGAAGATAGAGCGTCCCGTAGTCCTCTTCCTGATAATAAAAGTTCTGATAGAGCGTCTGCATTTCTCCGGGGGCTCCTTCGGCGACCAGCGGATATGTCCCCCCGTAAGAAGGAGACCAATAACAGCCGTTCTCGTCGATCAGATATACGCGGAAATAACATTCGCCGGAAAGGCACTGCACGTTTACGGCAATTCCCGACAGAAGTTCCGTCGGCGCGTCCAAATTGAATTCGATGAATCCGTAAGGATCGACGCTTTCCTCAGAGTTTACGGGTTTTCCTCCCTCCATCGGCGATTTGACATGCACGACAAGAGAATTTTCCCAGCTCTTTTCCTCCATCCATACGCCGCCGAACCGCACTTCGGTATCGGTATAGGTGTCGAACACTTCCAGACCGTCTCCGCTATAAACCAAGTTCTCTTCCGCAAAGGACGCCAGTTCAACGACCTCTTTCGTCGTGCGCTCGTCGGGCAGATAGTTTTCAAACCGGGCGACATGCTTTACGATCTCCGCTTCCTTGTCTTTGGTCAGATCGATATAAACAGGAACTCCGCCCGCTTCCTCTGCAAATCCGATCTTATACGCCAAATTCTGCATATGCGATCCGTCAAAACCGAACTGAAAGCTCTCCAGCGCCGTAATGCCGGGCAGATAGGTCTCCAGCGGAAAATAGATCACCCCTTCAAACGAATCGGGGATCACCACCCAGTTCCCCCACTTGTGCTCGATCTGAACGGGACCGGAGCCGTCGGCGGGATATCCCGTTAAATTACCCATTTCGGGAAGCAGAATTCCGTTCACCGTGAAAGAGACATAGGTGAAATGATCGGCGGGATCCGCAACCGTAAACGAATCAAACTTGACATAGACCGCAAGATATTTGTTGTCTCCGACTGCTTCTGCCGGATAACGCTTAAACCCCGCGTAGGTATTGAACCCCGTATTTTCCACATTGGTGGCGCTGATGGTCGCCTGCTCTCCCTTAAAGAAGATGGTCCCCGTCAAAGGATTATACGCCGAACCGATCTCTTCGCACCCGAATATGTTGCGGACCGTCATTTCTCCGGTATGCGCTTCGTCAAAGAGAAAATCGATCTGCGAGATCTCCGTCGCCCCCTCCAAATATGCTTCCGCTTCGAGGTAGAGCATTCCGTCGAAAAATTCCGGAAGCACAAACCAGCCTCCGTACATGTTCGCGATCGTCGAACGGTCGCTGTCGCGGCAGGCGACCGGGAACAGCGTGTTGTGCTCGGGCGTGATCGGATCGTTTCCGTTGATCGCGATCTTGAAGAGAATATTGTGGTCGTTTTCAAACTGAACCGTCTCCGTCACGGCAAGTTCGATCCCGAGGTACTTCGAATCGAAGGGAACGGGGTCCTGCACGATGTGCACGCCGTTGTTCTGGACGGTCCCCGTCTTTGTAATCTGAAAACCCGCTGCCACTTCAATCCCCTCGTCCGCCGTCACGATCATATTGTTGTCGTTGATTACCGGCTCCTCCAGCGGATCGCCCGTGTTCTGACAGCCGTACGCATTGAGCACGACAAATTCCGCATCGTGCGTTCCGTCGACGGAAACGCCGAACTGCGAAATCTCCTCCGCGCCGCCGAGCAATGCGGCAGGAAAATAGATCGTCCCCTTAAACTCCGGTGTCAGCACAAAATATCCGTCCTGCGTCGCGATCTCCGTTTGGGTTCCCTCCGCATCGATCGCCGCCAGCATGCCCTCCGTCTGCAAAGAAGTTCCGTTGATCTGCAGCTTCAGCGGAAGAGAACGGTCGCCCCCTTCTCCGTTTGAATAGGACAGCAGGAAAGAGACGGCGAGATATTCGTACTCAAACGACACGGGTTCCTGGGAAAGCGTCACGCTGTCTCCCTCGTCGGCATCTTGGACGAGCACGGTAAATCCCGGCCGTTCTTCCGTCGCCGAATACGAGACAATGGCATCGCCATACGATTCCGTTTCCCCTTCTGCCCGTGCCAAACCCGCAATCGGAACGGCCGCAAGACAGCCGATCCCCACTGCCGCCGCAAGCAATTTTGCAAAAAAACCTCTCATGTGCATCGCCTTCATCTTTTTTCTCCTTTTTTGTTCTTATCTGTAAAATCGATCAACCGCTGTAAAAAACTGTCCAGAAACGCCGCCTGATCCACCGCAACGGAGACCTCTGCCGAAGCGGCAGCCGACGATTCATCCGACAGGCGCAACGTATAGCCGCGCACCCCTTCCTCCAAGGGCAGATAAATATTCTGCCGTTCGAAGGATACGAAATCCCCGTACATCGACGCGATCGCCAAGCCGTCATGCATGACACAGTTTCTGCGGTTGTCTGCAAACCAGATATCGAGCATCCGGTTGAGCAAATCTCCGCATGCGCCGCTCAGGGAACGAAGCCGCTCCAGATTCCTTCCGCAGATTTCCGTCGTCTGCGTGCAGTTTGCACCGACGGCGCGGACGGGAACTCCGCTTTTGTAGACGATTCTTGCCGCCTCCGGATCGCACATCACGTTCCACTCGGGATAGGCGTCCGTAAACCAGCCGTTCATCAGCACCAACTCTCTCAGTTTCCGAAAGGTCTCCGGAGCCTTTTCATACGCCTGCGCAAGATTGGTGAGGGGCCCGATCCCTACCAGCGTCACTTCTCCCGGATAGCGTTCTGCGCAATCGAGAATAAAGTCAACCGCGCTCCCCTGCTCATACCGGAACCTCCTCATTTCCTCCCAATAGTGGCGCAAAACAGGCAACCCGTCTTCCCCTTCCCGTTCGTATTCGAACGCCTGCACGGACTGACGGAGCGGACGGTTGATCCCGGCGTAAACGGGAACCTCTCCCCTGTTTCCCGCCGAAAGCAGGCTCTTCGCTATGTAGGCGCGCTGCGCCACGTTCTTAAAGACCGTCGTCACGCCGAGCAAATCAAATTCCGGAGACGCCATTGCCAGCACGATGGCATACGCGTCGTCAATGTCGTCCCCGACATCTGTATCGATGATGATTTTTCTCTTTTCCATGTTCGCTCCGCTCACTTGATATATTTTTCGGGAATCTCGATGTTGTATGCCGTATTTCCGCGGATCTGCGTCACCTTGAGAGATGCGTAACCGGAATCGGGATCGAGAGGCGGCCACGCATAGGTGATTCCGAGTTTCTGCTTGTGTGCAAGGAACGCCGCGTTGTTAAATGCCAGCACATCCGCACTCCCGAGCCGCCTTGCCGACTCGACCGTCGCCTCATAGATCGCCAAAGCCTCTTCCCGCGTTGCCGCACTGATGATCTGCGGAATGTACCGCACCCATTCGTCGCCGATCTGCGTGGATTTGTTGAAGATATCTTTATAAGAGGGATCGGTCACATCCAAAATGTATTCAAATCCCTTAATCCGGAAGGTATAATCGCTGATCGCAATCTTCAGATTATAATCGATGTAATCGTTAAAACTGTTCAGCACCGCGCCTTGCGGACTTGCAAGACGGGGATACATCGGATTCACAAACATGTTTGAATACATAAACCCGTACGAACTGATGTTTCCGTTGATGATGTTTTGCTCCACTTCGTCCGCCCACTTGATCCTTCCGTACTTATAAACTTTCCCGTCCGCCTCTTCGCCCGGTCTGATCTCATAGGTATACGTCTCGTTCTCTATCCCGAAAAAGAGCGCCTGTCCCTCGTCCGAATACAGATAATCGAACAGCTTGATCACGCGATCCGGATGCTCGCAATTGGCGGTAATCATGCTGAATTGCCAGCCGCAGCCGGACAGGTCGCGCAGCAACGGCGTTTCACCCTTATCGTTCGTGATTACCACGGGAACGTAGTTGATTCCGTTCTTGTACGCATTGGCAAACGAGTTGGTGTAAAGCTGAGGCGAGCCGATGAAGGCAAACGCCAGCCCCTGCTGCAGATAAGAACTCACTGTACCGTACATTGCCGTAAAATTGGCAGGACTGATGAGCTTGTCGCGGTACATTTCGTTGAGCCACAGCAACGCATCCCGATAATTTTCCTGCTCGCGTTCGTTGAGGAGGTTCCCGTCGGCATCTTCCTTCGGAACGGCAAAATATTCCATGAGCCAGAGAATCCCGTTGCTCCCCGTATTGGAAAAGGTGTCGAGCAGGAACGTGGGATTGGTATCCGAAAGTTTATAGCGCTCCTTCACCCAAAGGCACATTTCTTTGAATCCGGACGCCGTCGTCACGTCCCGGTTCGGATAGGTGCGCTGATACTGGTTGAGCCAGTCCTCCCTGACCAGCATCGCGCCGTTGGGGCTGAGATTCTTTCCTTCCTGCTCGGCATACGCCTCCATGTCGTCGTCGGTATAAAAATGATTGGGAAGTCCGTAAATGTTTCCGTCCGGCATTCGGAAGTAGGACGCGATATCTTCGTTGAGCCGTGCGTTGAGGCTGGGCGCATATTTTTCGGCAAGCGTCTGAATGGGATATGTGTATCCTTCCAGTGCCAACTGAACGCTCTCCTCCCCGGAGGCGCCAACCGTCACGACGTCCGGAAGCTTATTGCCCGAAATCATCGTGGAGAGCTGAGCGCCGTCGTCTGTGATAGGCGTGATAAAATTGATCCGACACTTCGTCTTTTCATAGATCCGCTCCGCGACCAGCGTGCCCTCCGAAGCGGCATTCCCGAAGCTCGCCATATTGACAAACCAGTTGATGGTGAGATCTTCGGCGTCTTCGTCCAGCTGCAGCCAGCTGTCCGAGTTCGCATCGGCATACCCCTCATCCGGATAATGCAATTCGGGCTTTCCGCCCACGCAACCGGAAAGAGTTCCCGCTACAGACCCCGCAAGACACCCCGCCAGCAAAAGCGCAACAAAGTTTCGATTCATATTGTTCCTCCTTTTTTTCCGAAATTAACCTTTCACCGAGCCTGCCGTAACTCCCTGAGAAAAACAGAGCTTTTGAACGACCGGATACAGACACAGGACCGGAATGCTTGCGATCACGATGGCCGCATACGAGATCGTCGTGCTGATCGTGTCCTGCAGCACCTCGGGCGGAAGATTCCCGCTCGAAGAAGGCAGGCTAGAAAGCGTGACGATCCGCATCAGATAATATTGAAGCGTATGCAATTCCTTTGACGAAGTGTAGAGCATCGTATCGTAATAACTGTTCCAGTGCCCCACCGCGATCCAGAGCCCCACCGTCGCCAAAACCGGCTTGGCAAGCGGCAGATAGATCATGAAAAACACCGTAAATTCGCTCGCCCCGTCGATATGCGCCGCCTCTCTGAGCTCGTAGGGGATCCCCTTGTAAAAGGATGAGATCACGATCATGTTGTATACGCTATACAGCCCGGGGACAATATAGACAAGGAAGTTATCGTACAATCCGAGCGAAACGATCAGCAGGAAAAACGGGATCGTTCCGCCTCCGAAAAACAGGGTAAAGAGATTGAACCAATGAAAGAAATTTTTTGCGGGCAATTCGCGGCTGTGCATGGCATACGCGACGCCGGCGGTAAACAGCAGCGACGTTACAACGCCGAGAACGGTCCTTGCCACCGTGATCAGAAACCCCATGTATAATTCCGAATCGCGGAATACCACCTGATAACTGCTCAGACTCCAGACGCGCGGCAGCAGAAATACGCCGCCCCCGTTATAATCCTGCCCCTCGCTCAAAGAACCGATGAGCACATACCAAAGCGGATACAGCAGCGTCAATACGAACAGAAACATGACGGTGTAAAGCACGGCGTCGAAGAGCGTAATTTTCTTTTTCTTTTTCGGCGGCCTCTCCGCCGCAATCCGCTGTTTCATCAGTAAATCCCCTTCCCCGTGATTTTTTTGCTGACAAAATTACTGGCGACCAAAAGAATGAACGCAACCACCGACTGAAACAATCCGACCGCCGTTGTGTAAGAATACAGGCGATTGGAAATTCCCTGCTTATAGACATAAGTTGCGATCACTTCGCTCATGGAAAGATTCACGGCGTTTTGAAAAACATAGATGTGTTCGAAAGAATTATTCAAAAGCCCGCTGACGCTCAACAAAAAAAAGACAGTGACGGTGGGCGCAATCGAAGGCAGCGTGATGTTCCACATCTGGCGGAATCGTCCCGCTCCGTCCAGCGTCGCCGCCTCATAGAGGTCGCGATCCACCCCAAGAATTGCGGCGCTGTAAATGACAGACGACCAACCCGTCCCTTTCAAAAGAGAAGATACGATGATCATGAACCATGCGTATTTCGCTTCCCCGAGATTGACGTATTCGTCCTGGCCGAGGATCCCGATTCCCCTCAAAATGGGATTGACAATCCCGAGGTTGACGTCGCCCAGCGCAATCAGAATTCCTCCGAATACGACCCATGACAGAAAGGTCGGAAAAATCGCGACAGATTGCACCGCTCGCTGACAACGTTTGTTTTTCATTTCGTTGAGAAAAAGCGCAAACAAAATGGGTGCCGGGAAATTGATCGCGAGCATGAGCAGGTTAAGGCCGATCGTGTTAAGCAAAATGTTTTTGAAATTGTAATCGTTGAAAAAGCGCACAAAATGTTCGGGCCCGACCCACTCGCCCGTGAGGAGCGCCTGCAGAATATTCAGCTCTTTGTCCCCGTCTTTGAAGGCAAGGAGAATTCCGAACATGGGAATATAAGCAAACACAAACAAGAATACCGCACCCGCAAGCGCCATACAGAAGATCTGTACGGTATTTTTCGTCCACCGTGTTTTTTTCGGTCCGTCGTTTGCAAAACTCATGGCGTCTCCCTGCAAAGTTGTATCTTTTGCACAATTTCTGTTCCTATTTTACTATCGTGCATTTTTATGCGCAATAGGAAAAACAACTTTATTTTTATGAAAAATGATTTTTCACAAAAAGAGGTCTTGCGGACACCGTCCTCTTTTGTTATAATGTAGGAGGTGGCACTATGGCAAAACTTCTATATCTCTATCTGAGACAATTTCACAGCCCGCATTTCGTTCCCGCACACTCCCATCCCTGTTGGGAATTGGTCTATTACAAGTGTGCGACCGGACACAGCGAATATGCAACCAGCAGCCGTCATCTTCAAAAAGACATTGATATCGATTTCAGCGACGACATCCCGAGCGGTTGCCATCTCATGACCTTTTCGGACAATACGTTCGTGATTTTTCCGCCCAACATCACGCACAACGAAGTGACGGATTCTCGCGCAGACATCATCTGCCTCGGCTTTGAACCGGAGGACGATTATGAAAAGGCAGTCGAACACCTGACGTTCTGTGCCAACCACGACGTGGATTTTTCCGTATTCCGCTATATGCAGACCCTGGAACAGGAGTTTCGGGCGCAGCGCCACGGCTATCGGGAGATGCTCGACTGCGTGACGCGGGAACTGCTTCTTGCCCTCGCAAGGCGCACAATGGAAAAAGAATCGAGAACGGGGCTCGACTATATCGTCCGTTATCTGGACGAATATTTCATGGAGGACATCAACATCGACGGACTTGTGAAAATGAGCGGATTCAGTCCATCCCAATTCCGTCTGCTCTTCAAACAAAAGATGCGTGTCTCTCCGAAGCAATATATTTTGACAAAACGACTCGAGCGCATCCGCGATCGGCTGATCAACAGCGCAATCCCCCTGTCGGAAATCGCCGTAGAATGCGGGTTCGGCGATTATTATCAGTTTTCCGCCTTTTTCAAGCGCAGGGAAGGACTCTCCCCGAAAGAATTCCGAAAACGCTTTCAGGTCACGGAACTCTGAACGTTTGGTGCGCTCTCAGAAAAACAAGCGGGGTGTTTCCCCCGCTTGTTTTTCTGTATCGCAATCCCGCAGTCTGTTTGCTTTTCCGCCTTCGGTGCTCTGACCTTCTCTGCATTCAAACACCGGCTAATCGGTGGTTTGCACATACCCTGAAAGGAGACCCTGCCGACGGAACCGTTCCCGAGTATCGTTTTTGCCATAGCTTCATATTGGCGCGCTCCCCGGAAAGCAGGTAGGCCGTTCTGCAATCGAACTGTATCGGCATTCACAATCAGGCATGTCATAATAACTGACTTTACAAAAGCATTTTCCCCCGGCAGAATCGGGTTTTCATGCAAAAGCGCCAATTCAAAAGGGGTCTAAGATTCTTCGGCTCCGTTCCTCTCTTTTCCGACGTACGATCGCGTTGTCTTTTTTCCCGCCGTTCCGACGAAGCCGCTCCGCGTTTCCGAACCATGAGCCCTTTGCAAACGCCCGTTCCGCCGCCAAGCCTCCGAAGGGAAAAAAATCGGCGAGGCCCTCTTTTGAGAGATCGCCGAACCCGAGAACAGACAGCTCATCCGCGTTTCCGTCTCTTTCGCGCCCGTTACGGCTCCCGACAAAGACGCCCTGCTTTCTCAGAAAGGCAGGCGCCCTGCAGGATCGGCACAGGAAAGCGGGAGCGCGATCCCACGAAACAGCACTCCGATACGACCGCCTCCTATCTTTCTTTCTCTGCTACTTTTTTCAGGCCCGCCAAAGTGTCTGCCTCCTCGTTTACCGTATAGGGAATCCCCATTCGGTCCAACGCCCGCGTAAGCAGTGCGCGATGATAGGAAAATGCACCGCCCGTCACGAGCATTCTGTCCCTTGCGGGCAAGCGCCTCACCGCTTCCAGGTATTCCTCCGCAAGACGGACAGCCTGCTCTTCCGTGTCCGAACATGCGTTCAGCCGCTTTCCGCCCGACAGTCCCGTGACCGTGCAGAGCGTCCTCCCGCCGAAATAGGGCCGCGATTCAAACGCTCCGACGGCAAACTCCCTCTCGATCGCGCACATCTGCGCCGCGGTCCCGAGATTGAGCACAAGGGTCTGTTCGTCTCCGCCTGCTCCCAGAACGGCGCATTGCTGGTCCCCGATCGGCGCAAAGACGCGCATTCCGCGATATGTTCCGACGGGCGCAACGTCCCACAGCGCCGGCCGCCCGTTTTGATTTTTTATACGCCGCCCCCGTTCAGCTCTGTTCCGCGCTGCGCATCAACTGCGCGACTTGTTCCATTGTGACCGCCTGATACTCCCCGTCTTCTTTGGGGAACGTCACCGATTTCACCAAGGTCGGCTCATAGTTATAGTCCGCGATCTTATCCACTCTGACCACCGCATAGCCGACGATATGAGAATCCTTTTGGTTGATGAATTCAAGCCAGATCCGATCGTTCTGCACGAGCTGCATCTCTTCTTCGTCATAGACGCGATAGTCCCAATAGATCGTCGAACCGCTCGGCACGGTCACAGAGGTGCCGTCCTCATGAGTATTCGGCAAAAATTTTCCTTCCGAATACACGTCGCCCGTGCTTGTAGAGCAAATAAATTCGGAGCCATCCTCTCCCGTCAGCGTAATTTTATTGATTTCAATCGTAGAGACGACATGATCCCCCCACATCTCGAACGCGACCATGTCGCTGTCTTTTGATTCGCGAAGACCGAATTCATTGACGGAACTGCATGCAGTGAGCAGAGCGCCTGCAGAAACAATGCATCCCAACGAAATCAAGTTCTTTTTCATTCCTTCCTCCACATCATTTTTACGCACCGATCCCACGATACCTCTTGTGAGACCTCTTTCACTGCCTTGCGATTTTCGGAAAACACACAAAATTACCCCTTGGATTTTCTCCTTATTCTCATGCTTCTTTTTGAACAATTCTATATGTTATATTGTACTATAATTAGATTGTATCACGATATTGCCCGCTTTTCAATAGTATTTGAAAAAATAACATAACAATATTATGGGTTTAATTTATGTCTTTCTGCCTGTTTGACGTCAAATTATGTTTTACTAAATAAACAAATCAGGAACCACCGCCGTCCCGATTCTCAACGCA
>CALVZL010000030.1 GCA_944372525.1 uncultured Clostridia bacterium | reverse complement strand
TGGTAAAATGGTGGTAGTTCATACAGATCTCCTTTGTGTAAATTTTGTTTCGCAACTCTATTTTACCACAGATTTGTATGAACTCCTTTTTTTCTTCTACTGTTGCACTTAATAGTATAATTCACCTTGAAAGAAAACGAGCCGCCGAACTTTGTTCGGCGGCTCGTCATATTTTCGGTGTTATTCGGGAATGACCGTCACGACGATCTTTGCCGAGATTCCTTCCATCAGACGGATCTCCGCGGGATAGGAACCGAGGGTTTTGACGGTGTTCTTTAAGACGATCTTTTTCTTATCGACGTCAAATCCCGCCGCAGCAAGAGAGGCGGCGATCTGCGCAGTCGTGACCGAGCCGAACGCCCTTCCTTTTTCTCCGACTTTGATCGCGACGGAGAACTCTTTTCCTTCGAGATTTGCGGCAAGCTCTTTGGTCGCTTTCATGTATTCTGCCCGGTGAAATGCGTCTGCCGTGCGCTTTTGGTTGATCTCATTGATCCCGCTTGCGGTCGCGATCTCCGCCAATCCCTTTTTCAGAAGAAAGTTTTTTGCGTATCCGTCTGCCACATCGATCAGATCGCCTTTTTTTCCGCTTCCTTTCACGTCCTCTTTCAAAATGACTTTCATATGAATCGCTCCTTTTCTCTATTGTAACAGACGCGGGAGGGATTTGTCAATTCTCTTTTGATAATTCCGCGAAAAATCGTCCATAATGATGAGGCAAGGAGGTATAATATGCAGACAAACATCAACGCCGGCGTGTCCTGCGGCGTCACGGAGTGCAGGTTCAACCGAGACGGCGTACATTGCGAACTCGACGTCATTCACGTCGGGAATACCTGTGACTGTACGAATTGCACTTGCTGCGACAGTTACCAAAAAAGAAGGTAAAGGCGAGGGGCTCCGATGCGGGCCCCTTGTTTGTATAATTTTTCCCCTTTACCGACAAACTGATAGAGCAGCGGATGGTTCCGCTTTCAGATAGAGTTTTCGCTTCGGATCTTGCGGGCGGGAACGGGGCGGGACGCACAGTCTGTGCGTCCCGCCGTCTTTTTATGGCATATTTTTCGCGGAAAGGACATACAATAGCGGCGTGAAAGACCGGAAAAAGGGGAAAACCGTGCTTGTCCGCCTGTTTCCGTTCGCCCTGATCGCGGTCATGGTCTGTTCCCTTGCGTTCATGTCCCGAAGAGAAGAGCAAACGGAAGAGCGGCAGCGCCTCGTCAGAGTATGGAATATCGATACGTTTGAAGGCGGAAAGGGTTCGCGTACCTCGTTCCTCAAACGCGTTGCTGCCCGTGCGGAAAAAGAACGGGAAGGCGTTTACTATCTCGTGACAAGTTATACGGCGGAGGGTGCACGCGAGGCGTTTGAGCAGGGAGATGCACCCGATCTGCTCTCTTTCGGGATCGGATCGTCTCTGTTTGCGGAACGCAGTCTTCCGCTGGCGGTTTCTTTTCCCGGAGGAGAGACGCAGGAGGGGTGTCTCGCCTATCCGTGGTGCAGGGGAGGATATGCGCTCTTTTCTCTCACGGAGGAGTTCGGAGAAAAGGGGAAGACGGCAATCTCTGCGGGCAGAGAAAATCTATCGGGCGTTGCGGCGCTTCTGAACGAGATTGAGGGAGAGGTACTGGAGCCGCTTGCGGCGTACACGGGGTTCTTAAATGGAACATATCGCTACTTGCTCGGCACGCAGCGGGATCTGTGCCGATTTTCTTCCCGCGGCGTCGCCGTATTTTATCGGAGTCTGGAAGAGTATTGCGATCTGTATCAGTATATTTCCGTCCTTTCCGCGCAAAAACGGGAGGACTGTTTCGCCTTTGTGGAGGAGTTGCTTTCGGAGCGGACGCAGGGCGAGCTTGATCAGATCGGCATGTATCCGCTCGGGGGAGCGCAGGGGGGATTGGCCGGAGGACCCGCGAGGTACACCGTGAGCGTGTTTTCCTCGCCGGAAGCGTTACTGGAGCTTCGGCGCGCGGCGGAATGCGGCGAGAGAAAAATCGTGGAGAAATATTTGAAAACGATTTGAAATTGCGCAAGAAGTGTGATAAAATAGAAAGGAGCATTTAACTTGGAGCTTTTTGCCCGATTGAGGGAACGCTTTCCGCACCTGCGGCTGGAACGAGACTTTTCTTTTGCGCGTCATACGACGATCGGATGCGGCGGCGTTGCCGCGGCGGCTGCCTGTCCCGCTTCCGGGGAAGAGTCAGCCGCGCTCCTCGGCTTTTTATTGCGGGAACGCATTCCGTTCTGTTATCTGGGGGCGGGAGCGAATGTGCTCCCGGCAGACGGAAGGTTTGAAGGGGTTGTCGTGCGGTTTTCCGTCATGCGCGCGCTGGATTCGGATGGGGAGACGGTTTGCGCAGAAGCGGGGGTTTCCGGCGGCGCACTCTGCCGTTTTGCGCTTGAGAGGGGCGTTTCGGGCTTTGAGCCGCTGACGGGGATTCCCATGAGCGTCGGCGGAGGCGTGACGATGAATGCGGGCGTTCGCGAAGGGCATTTTTCCGATCTCGTTGACCGTGTGGTCGGGATCGAAAAGGGGAAACTCCGTCTGTTTCGGCGGGAGGACTGCCGTTTTGCGGAAAAGGAAAGCGTTTTTCAGGGCGGGATTGCCGTCGTGAGGGTGTATCTCAAGGGAACGCCCTGTTATTCGGACGAGATTGCGCGGCGGAGCTGTTATTTCCGCGTGCGCCGCAGAACGCTTCCGTCGGGACGGAGCATGGGCTGTGTTTTTGTCAATCCGAAGGGGGAATCCGCGGGACGGCTCATTGAGGCGTGCGGTCTGAAGAATCGCTCCGTGGGCGGGGCGCGCGTTTCGCGGGAACATGCCAATTTTATTCTCAATGAGGGCGGAAGCGCACGGGACGTGAAAAGGTTGATCGCGCTTGTGCGGGAAGAGGTAGAACGAAAGACGGGTATCCGTCTGCGGGAAGAGATCCGCTACATTCCGTGAGCGAAGGTGCGGATCCGAAAGAAGAGGAGGAGACGGACGAAGTCCGGGCGGTTCATGATTCTTACGGCGGATTATCATACACATACGAAATATTCCGACGGGAAAAATACCGTGCTTGAAAACGCGGAGCGGGCGAAAGAGCTGGGCTTGGAGGCGGTCGCCATCACCGAGCATGGATTTACGCATATCGCATACGGGATCAAACGGCGGGAAAAGGAAGCGTACTTTCGCGACATTCGCGAGGCCGCGCACAGAACGGGGATCTCCGTACTCGTCGGGATCGAGGCGAATATTTTGGGACGGGAGGGCGGAAGCGACTTAACGGAAGAGGATTTTGCCGATTTCGATCTCTATCTCGCCGGGTTTCATGTCATCAGCCGCCATGAAAGCTTTTACGATTTCCGTTGCGGTGTGACGGGGATGATGCGCGAACGAATGCGGCGCAGATTTCCGCAATGGCTGATCCGCGATACGACGCGGGCATATTGCAACGCCGTGCGGCGCAATCCGATCGACATCCTAACGCATATCAATTACGAATGTTGCGCCGACGTCGTGGAGGTGGCAAAATGCTGTCGGGATTACGGGACCTATGTAGAGATCAGCGGCAAAAAGCAGCATTTTACGGATGAAGAACTCGCCGCCGTCGCACAGACGGGCGTGCGGTTTGTCGTCAATTCCGACGCGCATTCGGTGGAGCGCATCGGCGATGTCTTGCTGGCGCTGGAACAGGTCGTGCGGGTGGGGATCCCCGAGGAGCGCATCGACAACCTCAAAGGCAGGATGCCCGCATTCCGCCTTGCCGAATATAAGAAAAAGCATGTTTAGGGGTGTGCCGTGAATTTTACGTCGGAAGCCAAGCGAGAACTGCTTTCCGCGCTGCCGAAGACGCAGGAAGAGCGGGAGGCGGCGATCTGTGCTCTTTTGCTCACGAGCGGAACATTGCATCGGGATCGGTTTGAATTTGTCAGCGAGAACGAGCGGGTCGCGGAATATTTCGTGCGGCTTGCGGAAGAGTGCTTTTCGGTGTGTCCTGAGGTAAAGAAAGCCGCGCTCGATCCCAAACAGAGAAAGACCCGCCTCACGCTTGCCTGTGCGGGCGAGGAGGCGACCCGTGTGCTTCGTGCGATCGGACTTGCGCACGGCCAGTGTCTTCCCGTACGCTTTGCGGAAGACGAACGTACGGCGCGGGCATTTCTGCGGGGTGCGTTTTTGGGGAGCGGGAGCTGCACCCTCCCGCGCGAAGACGCCAAGACGGGATATCATCTCGAATTTGTGTTTTCGGACGGGCACGTCGCGGAGGAATACTGCACCCTTTTGCTCAGATTTGAACTGCTTGCCAAGACGGTGGAACGAGGGGAAAAGACAGTCGTTTATTTCAAGAGCGGAGATGCGCTCTCCGACTTTTTTTCCGTAGCAGGGGCGGAGGCGGCGCTCAAAACGTTGGGGCGGGTTGCGTCGCAGCGGGCGATCAGCAACAACGAAAATCGGATTTCCAACTGCGCCGCGGGGAATGCGGATCGCACCGCAATAGCCAATACCAGACAGGTCGCCGCCTTTCTTCGGCTTGAGGAACGGGGCGTGCTGGCGGCGGTGCCCGAGAAATTGCAGGAAGCGGCACACGCACGGATGCGGTTTCCCGCACTTTCGCTGGGGGAGTTGGCCGAGTTGCTGGGCGTTTCCAAGAGCTGCCTCAACCATCGGCTGAGAAAGCTCATGGAGTTGGATACGGACACGGAGAACGGATATGACTGATTTTGTACATTTGCACCTGCATACCGAATACAGCCTGCTCGACGGTGCCGTCAAGGTCAAAGAACTGGTCGATCATTGCGTCAAAAACGGGATCGATGCGGTTGCGGTGACCGATCACGGCAATATGTATGCCTCTCTCCGCTTTGCGGAGGCATGCAAGAAAAAGAACATCAAATATATTATCGGCTGTGAATTTTATGTGACGGACGATTACCGCATTAAGGAGGAGCAGCACGCAGACCATCTCATTCTGCTCGCGAAAAACAAAGCGGGCTATATCAATCTCGTGCAATTGGATTCGCTCGCGTTTGTCGACGGGTTTTATTATCGGCCGCGCATCGATTACCGTGTCCTCAGAGAACACACGGAGGGAGTGATCTGTCTTTCGGCATGCCTTGCGGGCAGGATTCCGCAGCGCCTGATGGCAGGCGATTACGAAGGGGCAAAACGGTTTGCGCTGGAGATGAAAGGCCTGTTTCAAGAGGACTTTTATCTGGAGATCCAAAACCACGGGCTTCCGGAGCAGATTCAGATTCTTCCGCTCATGGTACGTCTTTCCAAAGAGACGGGCATTCCGCTCGTTGCGACGAACGACGTGCATTATCTCAGGAAGGAAGATTGGGAGATGCAGGATGTGCTCATGTGCATTCAGACCAAACGGACGCTCGACGATCCCTCTCGGATGAAGATGCAGACGCATGAGTTTTACATGAAATCCGGAGACGAGATGGCGGCGCTCTTTCCCGATCTTCCCGAGGCGATCTCCAACACGAGAGTGATCGCGGACAAGATCTCGGATACGGATACGCCCTTCAATCTCAAAGACAACGGCTCTCCCGTTTACGATAAATCGCTGATCCCTCTCTATACCGCAGACGACGGAACGCCTTCGCCGGAATATCTTACCCGTCTCACATGGGAAGGGCTTCCCAAACGCTATCATCCCGTTACGGAGGAGATCCGCAAGCGGGCGGAATATGAGCTGAGCGTCATCATCAAGATGGGGTTTGCCGATTATTTCCTCATCGTGTGGGATTATATCAATTGGTCCCGTCTGCACGATATTCCCGTCGGTCCGGGGAGAGGATCCGGGGTCGGCAGCATTGTTGCGTATTCGATCGGGATCACCAACGTGGATCCTCTCCGCTATGATCTGCTGTTTGAGCGGTTCCTGAATCCGGATCGCGTGTCTATGCCGGATTTCGACGTCGACTTTTGTACGGCGCGGCGGGGGGAGACCATCGAATACGTGCGCAAACGCTACCATCCCGAGAATGTGGCGCAGATCGTCACGTTCGGAACGCTTGCTTCCCGCGCGGTCATAAAGGACGTGGGGCGGGTGATGCGCGTTCCGTATTCCGAGACTGACCGCGTGACCAAACTCATGGACGGAAAGTCTCAGATTCGGGAATTGCTCGGACTCGATCTCGAACGCTGCAGAAAAGCGGTTGCGGAGACGCAGGCCGATCCGGACGCGCACGAAGAGGCGCTGAAACGGCTGAAAGATCAGGAGTCCAAGCGGAATCCGGAATTTATCGAAATTTACGAGACGGACGAAACACTGAAACGGGTCATCGACATGGGGCTGAAACTGGAAGGAATGCCCCGCAATACCTCCATGCATGCGGCGGGCGTCGTCATCTGTCGGAAAAAAATTGCGGACAACGTCCCGCTTTCCCGCAACGGAGAGGATATCACGACGCAGTTCGATATGAAAGAAGTCGAGTCCATCGGGATGTTGAAGATGGATTTTCTTGCGCTGACTACGCTGACCGATATCAAGCTGACGCTCGATTATGTCTTTGAGACGACGGGCAGACGTATTGAGTTCGGACAGGCGTGCGACGACCTCAAAGCGTACGAGCTGATTGCGGAAGGGGATACCGACGCCGTCTTTCAGCTGGAACAGGGAGGGATGAAGAAGTTCATGAAACAGCTGCAGCCCACCTGTCTCGAAGATCTGATCGCGGGCATTTCGCTTTACCGTCCCGGTCCGATGGATTTTATCCCGACCTATTTGAAAAACAAGAGCGACCCCTCTCAGATCAGCTATCTTACTCCGCTTCTCAAACCCATTCTCGAGAAGACCTACGGCGTGATCATCTATCAGGAACAGGTCATGCAGATCTTTCAGAGCCTTGCGGGTTATTCGCTCGGTCAGGCAGATCTCGTGCGGCGCGCGATGTCCAAAAAACATCGCAGCGAACTGATGGCACAAAAGGATAAATTTATCTACGGCGATCTCGACAAGGGAGGAAACATTGCAGGTTGTCTGGCAAAAGGGATTCCTCCGGAGGTCAGCGCCGAGCTGTTTGCGCAGATGGAAAGCTTTGCTTCCTATGCGTTCAACAAGTCTCATGCGGCGGCGTACGCCGTCGTCACTTATCAGACGGCGTATCTCAAGCGGTATTATCCGAAGGAATTTTTGGCGGGCGTACTCAACAACCGCATCGACAAGATCGAAGAGATCGCAAAGTACGTCGTTTACATGAAGGAAAAACAGATTCCCGTTTACCCGCCCGACGTGAACAAATCGAAGGCGTATTTTTCCGTGCAGGAGGGAGGGATCCGTTTCGGACTGTGCGCCTTGCGCGGCGTCGGCGTGGCGGCCATGGAGGCGGTCATCGAAGAACGGGAACGCTGCGGTAAATTTGCCGACTTTGCCGACTTTCTCATGCGCTGTACGAAATATGTCAACAAGCGCATGGTGGAGAGCCTGATTTTCGGCGGCGCGTTCGACGGCATGGGCGTCAGCCGCGCGCAGTGCGCGGCCGTCTACGAAGACGCGATGCGGCGGATCGCGGGCATCGACAAACAAAAAAACAGCGCGCAGCTCTCTCTTTTCGGCACCGTACTCAAGGAGGAGAAGATTTCCGTCGAATTTCCCGCGATCGGAGAATGGGAGACGGATGAGTTGCTTTCCAAAGAAAAATCCGTACTCGGCGTCTATGTCAGCGGACATCCCTTCGAACCGTACGCTTCTTATTTCTCGAACGCGTCGTTTCATTGCGGAATGCTGACCGATTTTGAAGAGGACGAGGAGACGGGGGACAAGACCTATCATCAGATCAAGAGCGGGCAGAGCGTCATGATGGGCGGGTTGATTGCGGGGATTAAGAAGATCAACACGCGCGCCGGCGCGTTTATGGCGTTTGTCACCGTGGAAGATCTGTACGGAAACATTGACTGCGTCGCCTTTCCCCGCGTTTATGAAAAGATCCGCCCCATCCTGCGACAGGACTGCGTGGTAAAGATCTCCGGTAAGCTCGATATTTCTCCGGACAAGGCGCCCGTGATCATTTTGGATGCTTTGGAAGAATTTGTGCCGGAACAGCCGCAGATCAGACAAGGGGGAGAAAGCGTTCCGGCGGAACAGGTGCTTTGGCTGGATGCGCGCGCCCTTTCCGAAGAGGATTTTCAAGAGTTGCTTGAAATGCTGAAGGAATACGAAGGGAATATGACGGCGAAAGTTCTGCACGGCGGAAAACGCTATGAACTTGCCGTACATCAGAGCCGTGCGTTTTTGGCGGAGCTGCGGACCTTTTTGCCGCAAAACTGCATAAAAGTGGTGTAAGAAAAAATTAGAAAAAAACTCTTTTCTTTTTTCGATTGATTTGCTATAATGTGTTGGGAAAAGAAGAATCATAACGGAGGATGATGGGATGAAAAGAATCGGTTTGCTGACGAGCGGCGGAGATGCGCCGGGAATGAACGCGGCAATCCGTGCGGTGGTGCGCACGGCGATTTATTTCGGAATGGAGGTTTACGGAATCGAACGCGGCTATGCGGGACTCATTGAAGATGAGATGATGCCCATGGAGATGCGCAGCGTTTCCGATATCGTTCAGCGCGGCGGAACCAAGCTGAGAACTGCAAGATGTCTCGAAATGCTTACGGTCGACGGACAGAAGCAGGCGGTCCGCACGCTGGAGCGCAGGGGGATCGAGGGTCTGGTCGTGATCGGGGGAGACGGGTCGTTCCGCGGAGCGAAGTGTCTGACGGAGGACTATGGGATTCCTACGATCGGGATTCCCGGCACCATCGATAACGACCTGCAATACACCGATTATACGCTGGGATTCGATACTGCGGTCAATACCTGCCTCGAAGTCATCAATAAACTGCGCGATACGATGAACTCTCACGAGCGCATCTCCGTCGTGGAGGTGATGGGGCGACATTGCGGTGACATTGCCCTCTATGCAGGGATCACTTCCGGCGCAGAGATCATCGTGGTGCCCGAGATTGCCTATGACATGAACGACATCGTGCTCCGCATCAACCGCTCCCGTGCGAACGGAAAGCATTCCAACATCATCGTGATCGCCGAAGGAGTCATGACGGCGGAACAGTTCTCCAAACAACTGCAGGAAGTTACGACGTATTCCGTCAGAGCGACCAACATCGGGCATATCCAGCGCGGCGGGTCTCCCTCCATGGCAGACAGAATGCTGGCGGCGCAGTTCGGAAACAAGGCGGTACGGTTGCTCAAAGACGGCATCGGGAACCGCGTCGTGGGAATTCACAAAAACGAGATCATCGATATGGACATCATCGAAGCGGTTTCCATGAAGAAGAAATTCGACTACGAACTGTACGAAACGCTGCAGATGATCTCCATGTAATTTGTGCGGAACGCCGGGGACGGAAGATTTCTAAAAAAGCGATGAAATTTTTCTTTGCCCCTTGAAATACGGAGAGAAATATACTATAATAAAGGCAGGCACGGAGGTGCCGTATTGTCAGATTCGGCGGAATCAAGACGCTTTTCGGTGCAGTGTGCGAGAGTGAAAGGATACTTTCGGCAGAGGGGAGACAGAAATGATTTTAACTGTATGTATGAGTCCGAGTATCGACGTGACGATTGAGCTGGACTCGCTGAATGTCGGAAAAGTCAATGTCGTCAAGAACAGGACGCTTTCCTTCACGGGAAAGGCGATCAATGTGGCGATCGGCGTGTCGAGACTGGGCGAGCAGGCTTATGCAACGGGATTTATGTACAATGAAAACGGCGCGATGTTCGAGCGGACGCTCGACAGAGAAAGCGTTCCCTTTGCCTTTGTCTGGAACAGCGGCAGAGTAAGAGAAAATTACAAGTGCATCGATAAAAAATCCATGCTCACCGAGATCAACGACATCGGCGAACAGGTGGGCGGAGAAAAGTTGGTCGAGCTGTTGCAGATGATCCGCAATCTCTCTTCCCGTTCGGACGTGACCGTCATCTCCGGCGGTCTTCCGCGCGGAGTGGAGGCGGGCTATTATCGGGATCTTTTCCGTGCGGTGGACAGTCATTCTCTGAAGATTGCGGATACGGAGGGCGGAAAACTGTTTGCCGCGCTCGAGGCGGGTGTCGACCTTGTGAAGCCGAATCTGGAAGAAATGCAGGAGACGTTGGGCAGAGAATTCCATGATAAAGAGGATATGCTCAGCGGCTGTCGGGAACTGTTGGACCGCGGCGCGCGCATTGTTCTGCTTTCGCTCGGAAAAGACGGTGCGGTCATTACGAACGGCACCAAGAATTACTATTGCAAGAGCATCAACGTGGCGGTCAATTCCACTGTCGGCGCGGGGGACGGAATGGTCGCCGCGGCGGCGGTCAAGCTCAAAGAAGGGGCCGATCTTCCCGACATTCTGCGGGCGGGCGTTGCGGCGGGCACGGCGACCGTCACGACGTTCGGAACGGTGTCTTTTTTGAAAAATAAATATGAGGAGATCAGCAACAGCCTGATCATTACGGAATTTTAAGCGATGCTCGATCTCAATGTTTTGAAAAACGATCGGGAAGTACAGGCGATCATGGCGGTGTCGGAGCGCTCGATCGAAGCGCTCGGATTCACCGAACATTCCCGCCGGCATTCCGGGATCGTGAGCAAGTGGTCCGGCGATATTTTGCGCGCTCTTGACAGAGAGGAAAACCGTATTCGGCTGGCGGAGATCGCGGGTTATTTGCACGACATCGGAAATTGCATCAATCGCCAGGACCATGCTTTCAGCGGAGCGATCATTGCCTATCGGATCCTGACCCGATTGGGGATGGATGAGGAGGACGCCGCGGAGATTATGGCGGCGATCGGAAATCACGACGAACATTTCGGAATTCCGGTCTCGGATATTTCCGCCGCGCTCATCATCGCGGACAAGGCAGACGTGCACAAGAGCCGTGTCAAAAAGCCGATCGACAACGTGATGAGTGCCAATATTCACGATCGGGTCAATCTTGCGGCGGAGCGTTCTTATCTCACCGTCGACAAAAATGCGGGGACGATCACGCTGAATATCGAAATCGATACCGAGATCTGCTCGGTCATGGATTATTTTGAGATTTATTTCGGCAGAATGCAGCTCTGCCGCCGTGCCGCCGAATTTTTGGGCTGCCATTTCTCGCTGGTGATCAACGGGACGAGCCTTGTCTGAGAGAAATCGGACAATTTTTTAAAACATACAAGATATAGTGGTTCTATAAAAAAATTATCCCTAAATCTTGTGGAAACACTTGACAGAATCTTTCTTTTGGTGTATAGTAAAGGCGTTCCCGTTTCGGGGCGTCTGTTTTTTTATGATTGAGGAGGAATGAGGCATGAAAATTATCAAACGGAACGGCACGGAAGTATCTTTCGATATCAATAAGATCCTGAACGCGATCCGCAAAGCGAACAACGAGGTCAGCGAAGGGAACCGCCTTTCCGAAGAACAGATTGTGCTCATTGCGAATAAGGTTACAGATCTTGCGGGCGACCTCAATCGCGCGGTGAGCGTCGAGGAAATTCAGGATTTCGTAGAGAATCAGATCATGGATCAGAAAGCGTTTGCCGTTGCGCGGAAGTATATCACTTACCGCTATACCCGCGCTTTGGTCCGCAGATCGAACACGACGGATGCGCAGATTCTCACCTTGATCGAGTGCAACAACGAAGAAGTGAAGCAGGAGAATTCCAACAAGAATCCTACGGTCAATTCGGTGCAGCGCGACTATATGGCGGGAGAGGTCAGCAAGGATCTGACGCGCCGCATTCTTCTTCCTCCCGACATCGTGAAAGCGCACGACGAAGGCCTGATTCATTTCCACGACGCCGATTATTTTGCGCAGCATATGCACAACTGCGACCTTGTGAATTTGGAGGATATGCTTCAGAACGGAACGGTCATTTCGGGAACGTTCATCGAAAAACCGCATTCTTTTTCCACTGCGTGCAATATCGCGACGCAGATCATCGCGCAGGTCGCCTCCAATCAGTACGGAGGACAGAGCATTTCGCTCACGCATCTTGCGCCGTTCGTCGACGTCAGCCGTCAGAAGATCCGTCGTGAAGTGGCGGACGAGCTGGCGCAGGTGGGGGTCGACGACGAAGAAGTGATCGCGAAAATCGCCGAGAAGCGGCTGCGCGAAGAGATCCGCAAGGGGATCCAGACCATTCAGTATCAGGTCGTCACGCTGCTGACGACCAACGGACAGGCGCCCTTCGTGACGGTATTCATGTACCTCGGGGAAGCGCGCAACGAGCGGGAGCGCGCAGATCTCGCGCTCATCATCGAGGAGACGCTCAATCAGCGCATTCAGGGGGTGAAAAACGAGTCGGGCGTGTGGGTCACGCCGGCGTTTCCCAAGCTCATCTACGTGTTGGAAGAGGACAACGTGCGCAAGGGGAGCCGTTATTGGTATTTGACGGAGCTCTCGGCAAAGTGCACGGCGAAGCGCATGGTGCCCGATTATATTTCCGAGAAGAAGATGCTTGAGTACAAGATCGATAAGAACGGGGAGGGACATTGTTATACCTGCATGGGCTGCAGGAGTTTCCTCACGCCGTATGTCGACGAAAACGGAAACCCCAAGTATTACGGAAGATTCAATCAGGGCGTGGTCACGATCAATCTTGTGGACGTTGCGCTCTCTTCGGGCGGCGACGAAGAGAAATTCTGGAAGATTTTCGACGAGCGGCTCGATCTGTGCTATCGTGCGCTGATGTATCGCCATAACCGTCTCAAGGGGACGCTTTCCGACGTGGCGCCCATTCTCTGGCAGTACGGCGCGCTGGCGCGTCTGAAGAAAGGGGAGACGATCGACAAGCTGCTCTACGGCGGATATTCCACCATTTCTCTCGGCTATGCGGGGCTGTATGAGTGCGTGCGCTATATGACGGGAAAATCGCATACCGACGAGAGCGCGAAGCCGTTTGCGCTCTCCGTGATGCAGCACATGAACGATAAATGCAAGGAGTGGAAAGCAAAGGAGCGCATCGACTTTTCGCTCTACGGGACGCCGCTGGAAAGCACGACGTATAAGTTTGCCAAGTGCCTGCAGCAGCGCTTCGGCGTGATCGAAGGAGTGACCGACAAAAATTATATCACCAACAGCTACCACGTGCACGTCACGGAGCCCATCGACGCCTTTACAAAGCTGAAATTCGAGAGTGAATTTCAGCAGCTCTCTCCCGGCGGCGCGATCTCCTATGTGGAAGTGCCGAACATGCAGGACAACATCCCCGCGGTCCTTGCGGTGATCGAGTATATTTACGACAACATCATGTATGCCGAGCTGAACACCAAGAGCGACTACTGTCAGGTCTGCGGCTACGACGGCGAGATCCGCATCGTCGAAGAGGACGGAAAATTGCTTTGGGAATGCCCGCATTGCCACAATCGGGATCAGACCAAGATGAACGTTGCCAGAAGAACCTGCGGTTATATCGGAACGCAGTTTTGGAATCAGGGCAGAACGCAGGAAATCAAGGACAGGGTGTTGCATCTGTAATGAATTACGCAGAATTGAAAAAAACGGATATTGCAAACGGAGAGGGAGTGAGAGTCTCCCTCTTTGTTTCCGGTTGCCGCCGTCATTGTCCCGGGTGCTTTAATCAGATCGCCTGGGATTTCTCCTATGGGAAGCCCTTCGGCGAGGCGGCGCAGGATGAGGTGTTGCATGCGCTTGCTCCCGACTATATTGCGGGTCTCACTTTGCTCGGCGGCGATCCCTTTGAACCGGAAAATCAGCGGGCGCTGGTTCCCTTTTTGAAGCGGGTAAGGGAGCGATTTCCGCAGAAGAACATCTGGTGCTACACGGGATATACCTATTCGGGAGGGGGTATCGCGGAGGAGCACGCCTCTACCGAGGTGACGAGGGAGATGATCTCGCTGCTCGACGTCCTTGTGGACGGAAGGTTTGTAGAGGCGAAAAAAGACATCCGTCTTCGCTTTCGCGGGTCTTCTAATCAGCGCGTGATCGACGTGAAAAAGAGCCTTTCCTCAAATAGCATAGTATTATATCTGACATAGCAGAGAAAAAAATCTGTGATTCGGCTGCACATCAGAGATTGTTTGGCAAAAGATTTGACGAACGGAAAAAACCATAGTATAATTAGAAAAAAAGTTCGCACAGATGCGGACGAGACGGAGAACGAAATGAATAAACTTCAGATGCGCCGCTATGCGAAACTGCTCGCAAAAGTCGGCCTGAACGTAAAAAAAGGACAGTGGGTGATCGTGCAGGCGGGGCTGGATCAGCCGGAGTTTGTCGAGATGGTCACGGAGGAGCTTTATCGCGCCGGTGCGGGGAAGGTCACCGTAGAATTTTCTCATCAGCCGCTGATGAAGTATCACTATAAATATGCCGATACGGGGATGCTCTCTCAGACGGCGAAGTGGGAGCTGGAAAAGTGGGCGCACAAAGTCAAGGAGTTGCCCGCGATGCTCTATCTGGAATCGGAGGACCCCGACGGACTCAGCGGCATCGATCAGGAAAAGTTTACCGCCGTGCGGAGCGCGCGCACGAAGGCGATCAAGAGCTATCGGGACGAGATGGAAAACAAATATCAGTGGTGTATCGCGGCGGTGCCGGGAAAAGCCTGGGCGAAAAAAGTTTTCCCGGAGCTTATGGTGAATGCGGCCGTGGAAAAACTGTGGGATGCGATTCTCGTCGCCTCGCGGGCGGACGGCGCCGATCCCGTGCGGGACTGGGCGCGCCATAACGATGAGATCGGCGTGCGCTGCGATTATCTCAACCGTCTCGGGCTTTGCTCCCTGGAGTACAAGTCGCAGAACGGGACGGATTTCAAGGTCGGGCTCATTCCCGGGTCCCGTTTCATGGGCGGCGGCGAGGAGACGATGAGCGGCAGGTATTTCAACCCGAACATTCCGACGGAAGAGATATTCATCTCCCCCAAAGCAGGGGAGGCGGAGGGCGTTGTCCGCTCCGTGAAACCGCTCTCCTATCAGGGAGAGCTGATTGAAGATTTTACCGTTCGGTTCGAAGGAGGGAAGGTCGTTGAAGTGCAGGCGGCAAAAAATCAGTCGCTTCTCGAAAAGATGATCTCGATGGATGAAGGGGCTAAAATGTTGGGAGAATGTGCGCTCATCGCCTATGATTCGCCCATCAACAACGCCGGGATCCTGTTCTACAACACGCTCTTCGACGAAAACGCGAGTTGCCATCTTGCGCTCGGCAGAGGATTTACCAATTGTGTCGACGGATATGAGACCATGACCAAAGAGCAGCTCCGCGAGGCGGGGATCAACGACAGCCTCATTCACGTCGATTTTATGATCGGCGCGGCGGATCTTGAGATCACGGGCGTGACGGCACGGGGAGAGCGGATTCCCATATTCCGCAACGGAAACTGGGCGTTTTAATTTCCGCTTCGGCGGGTATATTCATTGCGAAACCAAACCTGAAAGAGGCAATCTATGAAAATTGATATTTTTTCCGGTTTTTTGGGCGCAGGAAAGACAACGCTCATTAAAAAACTGATCCGTGAGGCATACGGCGGAGAAAAGATCGTTCTGATCGAAAACGAATTCGGGGAGATCGGCGTCGACGGCGGATTTTTGCGGGAATCGGGTGTTGAAATCACGGAAATGAACTCCGGTTGCATCTGCTGTTCTCTCGTGGGCGATTTTGCCAAGGCGCTTCGGGAAGTCGCAGGCAGGTTTTCTCCCGATCGGATTGTCATCGAACCTTCCGGCGTCGGAAAGCTGTCCGACGTCATCCGCGCCGTTCAGCGGGCTGCAGTGCCGAACGCCGAACTGAACGCATTTTGTACGGTCGTTGATGCGAAAAAATGCAAGATGTACCTGAGAAACTTCGGGGAATTTTTTCTCGATCAGGTCGAACATGCGAGCTGTATCGTTTTGTCTCATACCGCGCTTCCCGCAGAACGAATTGCCGAAACGGCAACGCTGCTCAAGGAGCATAACGGCAATGCAACGATTGTAACGACGGACTGGGAAAAATTGTCCGGGAAAGAGCTCCTTGCCGCAATGGAGAGAAAGGATACGCTTCGCGAAGAACTGATGCGGCTCACACACGAGACCGAACAACTCCATCACCACGGCGAAGAAGAAGGACATTGCCATCACCACGGCGAAGAAGAAGGACACTGCCATCACCACGGCGAAGAAGAAGCGCACTGCCATCACCACGGCGAAGAAGAAGGACATTGCCATCACCACGGCGAAGAAGAAGCGCACTGCCATCACCACGGCGAAGAAGAAGCGCACTGCCATCACCACGGCGAAGAAGAAGGACACTGCCATCACCACGGCGAAGAAGAAGGGCATTGCCATCACCATCACCATGCGGACGAAGTGTTTACCGCCTGGGGCAAGGAGACGGCGAAGCAATATGATGCGGCAGATCTTCGCGCGGCACTGGAGGCGCTTGATTCGGGTGAATACGGACAAGTCCTTCGGGCGAAGGGCATCGTAGACGGCAAAGAGGGATGGATCTACTTCGATTATGTGCCCGGAGAAACCGATCTTCGCACGGGGGCGCCCTATGTGACGGGACGGCTCTGTGTGATCGGGTGCGGTTTGGACGAGACCAAGCTGTCTGAACTCTTTGGCGTAAAATAAGGCTTGTTTATGGGAAAGGAAATACCCGTATATCTGTTTCTCGGATTTTTGGAATCGGGGAAAACAAAATTTATTCAGGAGACCTTTGAAGACGAGCGGTTTGATTCGGGGGAAAAGACGCTTCTGTTGGTATGCGAAGAGGGAGAGGAAGAATATACCCCCTCCCGTTTTGCCGTAAAAAAGTTTGCGGTGGAGACGGTTGCGGAGGGGGAATTGACCGCTTTGAATCTTGTCCGCCTCACGCGCAAGCACGATGTCGAGCGGGTAGTCGTCGAATACAACGGCATGGAGGCGCTGCAAAAGCTTTTTGACGCCATGCCTGAAGAATGGGTGATCGCCCAGGTAATGACTTTTTTCGATTCCGCGACCTTTCTGACGTATAATAAAAACATGCGGCAGCTTGTATTTGATAAAATACAATATGCGGATATGGTTGTATTCAATCGGTTCCGCGACGAACCATATGAGAAAGAGGAGTTTCATAAGATCGTGCGCGGGGTGTCTCGCCGCCCCGGGATCGTCTACGAACACCCGGACGGGCAGGCAGAATACGACGAGATCGAGGATCCGCTGCCCTATGACGTCAATGCGCGGATTATTGAGATCGAAGACCGAGATTATGCTTTTTTCTATCGCGATCTCATGGAGGACATGGAAAAATACAACGGGAAAATCGTGCGTTTCAAAGGACTTGTTGCGGTTGACCGCCGTCTGAAAGAGGGGACGATCGTTGTCGGAAGACATATCATGACTTGTTGTGAAGCAGACATCACTTACAGCGGTGTGGTCGTTCTGCATGCTTCCAATCTTCCGCTGAGAACGCGCGATTGGGTCAAGCTGACGGCGCGGATCGATCTTGCTTATCATAAAATTTACGGGCAGAGAGGTCCCGTTCTCAGGGCGACGGAGATCGAATATTGCGATCCGCCCGAGCAAGAACTCGCGACCTTTTATTGAGGAGTTGTTGCAATGGCAAAGTTTAGAGTGCGCTTTCCCTACCTGTATATTGCATTCGGATTTCTCGCGCTGATTCTCGCGGGGAGTCTCCTTTTGATCCTTCCCGTCTCGACGAAACAGGGGATTTCCTATGTGGATGCATTTTTCGTTTCGGTCAGTGCCGTCTGTATTACGGGGCTTTCCCCGGTGGTATTGGAGAGCACGTTTACGGTGTTCGGAAAAGCGGTCGTTTTGCTTCTGGTTCAGTTGGGCGGGCTGGGGTTTGTCACGGTGGCGGTCAGCGTTTTCTCCATGCTGGGATTTCGCCTGGGGCTTTCGGAAAAATTCCTCTTGGAAGAGACGCTTGGCAATTCTGCATCGATCAATTACAAAAAACTCTTTCGGAGAGTGCTTCTCATTACGGGCGGCATGGAACTGTTCGGGACCGTGGTCAACCTGATCGCGCTGAGCGGTGATTATTCGGGATGGAAACTCGTCGGTTATGCCCTGTTTCACGCCGTTTCCGCCTTCAACAACGCGGGGTTTGATCTGATCGGAAGCCAAAGTTTCATTCCATGCGCGGATAACATTCTGTTTTTGATCAATACGGCTTTTCTCACCATCTGCGGAGGGCTCGGGTGCCTTGTCATCAACGACGTGTTTACCGCGCACTGCTGGCGCAAGTTCAGCGTTCATACCAAGGTCGTGCTGGTCATAACGCCGGTACTGCTGCTCGTTGGGACGCTTGGAATCTTCTTTTCCGAATGGGGAAACATCGGATTTTTCCACGCGTTTTTTATGAGCGCAATGACCAGGACGTGCGGGTTTTCTACGGAAGATCTGACCCAGTGGAACAATGCCACGTTGCTGCTTATCGATTTTCTCATGTTTATCGGGGCGGCTCCGATGTCGACGGCCGGGGGCATCAAATGCACGACGTTCTTTGTCATCCTCGCCTCTGTTGCCGCCTTTGTGAGGGGGAAGCGTCCGACTGCATTCCGCAGGTATTTGACGCGGGATCTGGTGTTTCGTTCTCTGCTCATTGCGACGATCGGATTTGCGATCGTGTTTTGCACGGGAACTGCGGTCTGCGCCGCAGACCCCGAAGCGCCGTTTGCCTGGGTGGTGACGGAAGTCATTTCTGCGTTTGCAAATGTGGGATTGTCCGCCTCTTTGACTCCGACTTTGAGTGCATGGAGTAAACTTTTCCTCTGTTTTGCCATGTTTTTGGGCAGGATCGGCTGCCTTACCATGCTTCTGATCATGCGGGGAAGAGCCAAGAACGACGAAAACGACGGAATTCGTTTTGCCGCCGCGCAGATATCGGTCGGATAAGAGGTTCGGCTAAATTTATAAAAGGAACAAAATTGCAATGAAAAAAGATTTTGCGGTGATCGGGCTGGGCTCGTTCGGAAGCCAGCTCTGCAAGGAACTTGCCGAACGCGGAGCAAACGTACTCGCGATCGACAGCAGCGAAGAGCGCGTCAACAAGGCGGCGGAGTACATCACGCACGCCTATTGTTGCGATTGCACGAAAGAGGAAAATCTGAAAAAACTCGGATTTGGGGAGATCGATCACGTTATCGTGGCGATCGGCAGAAATCTTGAGGCATCTATTCTGACGACGGTTTTGCTCAAAGAGCTGGGCGTGAAGCAGATCACGGCGCGTGCGGAGGACGACAGTTCCAAAAAGATCCTCCTTCGTTTGGGCGCGGACACGGTCATCAACACGCAGGAACTTGCCGTGCAGAATCTCTGCGGAATTCTTGTCAGTGACCGCGTCAAGATGTATCTTCCCGTCATGCAGGACTACAGCATCGCGACGCTCAATTACTCGGAGAGGACGCCTTCCGTCGCGCTCAAAGAGATGAACCTCCGCATTAAAGGAAGACTGAACGTCCTTCTCATCCAGCGGGGGGAACGGGTATTTTCTCCGACGGGAGAAGACCATTTTGAGCCGGGCGATTCCGTCGTCGTCTTCGGTACGGACGATGCGATCTCCGTCGCCGAACGGTATATCAAATAACGGGAAAGTTTTGCAAAACGTGCTGCGAGAAAAGCAAATGGAAACGTTAAGGAGGTTTTCGATGTCTTATACATGGTATGTTCCTACAAGGGTGCTTTTCGGATGCGGAAAGCTGAACGAACTGCATAAACAGGCCTTGCCCGGAAAGAAGGCACTGCTGGTCATTTCCAACGGGAAGTCTGTGCGCGACAACGGCGCGCTTTCCCGTACCGAGAGAGAACTTGAGCTTGCGGGCGTCTCGTATGTCCTGTTCAGCGGAGTGGGGGCGAATCCCACCAAACAGGAAGTGGAAGCGGGTGCGCGTCTGGCGGGGAAAGAGGGCTGCGACTTCGTCCTTGCCCTGGGCGGCGGGAGCGTGATGGACGCGGCGAAGGCGATGGCGATGTTTGCGCTTCAGCCCGGGGATTTATGGGACTATGTCTACGGTTCGACGGGAAAGGGAAAGAAGCTCGTCAATCCTACGCTTCCCCTTGTCTGCATCACGACCACAGCGGGAACCGGTTCCGAAGTGGACGAATGGGGGGTCGTCACCAACCCGGCGACCAAAGAAAAGATCGGGGTGGGCGGATATGACAGTCTCTTCCCTGTCCTTTCCATCGTCGATCCCGAGCTTATGGTATCCGTTCCGCCGAAATTTACGGCATTTCAGGGATTTGACGCGCTTTTCCACAGTACGGAGGGGTATATTTCCAACGTTGCCAGTCTCATGGGCGACATGGTGCAGCTTGCCGCAATCGAAAATATCGGGAAGTATCTCGCCCGCGCCGTGAAGAACGGGCAAGATATGGAGGCGCGCGAACATGTTGCATTTGCCAATACGATGTCCGGCTATTCGATGGTGGTCGCAAACTGTACGAGCGAACATTCTCTGGAGCACGCCATGAGCGCCTATCATCCCGAGCTGCCGCACGGCGCGGGGCTTATCATGATCTCCAAAGCCTATTATACCTATTTCATCGAGAACGGCGTTTTGCCCGAACGGTTTATTCGCATGGCGAAAGCGCTCGGCATGGAAGATGCGCGGGAGCCGATGGATTTTGTACGCGCGCTTGCCCGTCTGCAGGAGGAATGCGGCGTTGCGGATCTGAAGATGTCCGACTACGGCATCACCGAAGACGAATTCGACGAACTGGCGAAGAACGCCCGGGAGACGATGGGCGGGTTGTTCAAGGCGGACAGTTATCCGCTTTCTCACGAAGCCTGCGTGGAAATTTATAAAAAATCGTATCGTTGAAAGGGGAGCCCGCCGCACAGAGCACATTGCTGAGCGGCGGGCTTTTTTCGGGAGGGCGCATGGACGGGATTCCTGCATTTTTTATCCGGCTTCTTCGGCGCGAGTACGGCGCGGAGGCAGAGCGTATCCTTTTGGGCTATGAGACGGAACGGCCCGTCACGTTGCGCATCAATACGCTCAAAAGCGACCGCGCACGGGTTTCTGCCGCTCTTTCGGCGGCGGAAATCGAATGCGGCGGCGTTCCGTGGTATCCCGACGCTCTGATTGTGAAGAACGTGCGGGAGGACGCGCTTCGGGCTCTTCCCGAGTATGAGCGCGGAGAAATCTATCTGCAGAGCCTTTCTTCCATGCTGCCGCCTCTGATTCTGAATGCGGAAGCGGGGGAACGGGTGCTGGATATGGCCGCGGCTCCGGGAGGAAAGACGGCGCAGATCGCCGCGCTTGCGGGCGGTCAGGCTCTGATCACCGCCTGCGAGAAAGACAAGATCCGTTTTCAGCGATTGAAATATAATGCGGAAAAACAGGGGATTCCCAAGCTGCAGCTTTTGCTGACGGACGCGGCAAAACTCGACGACTTTTTTCGTTTCGATAAAATTTTGCTCGATGCGCCCTGCAGCGGAAGCGGGACGATCGTCCGCGGCAAGCCTGTGCGGATTACGGAGCAGCTGATCGGAGCCTGTGTCAGAGAACAGGAACGTCTGCTGCGGAAGGGAATGCGCCTGCTTCGCAGGGGCGGACGGCTGGTCTATTCTACCTGTTCCGTACTGCGCGAGGAAAACGAGGCACTTTTGGAACGCGTTCTTTCAGAGACGGGAGGAAAACTGTGTCCGATCGATGCGTCGCGCCTGGAAGGGGTCCCTCTTCTTTCGGCAGGCGAGACGCTTACCGTCTGTCCCGACAGACTTTACGAAGGGTTTTTCCTTGCGCTGATCGAAAAAAAAGAAACGGGAGGATCGGGTGAGAGGTGAAGGAAGAGAGTAAATATTCCGATTTGCTGAACAGGCAGAAGAAATTCTTTGAAAAGGGCGAAACGAGGGCGATCCGCTTCCGAAAGGCGCAGCTCGGAATTTTGCGGCATGCCGTGCTTCGCTATCGGGAGGATCTGGAGACGGCGTTATATGACGACCTCGGAAAGAGCGGAGCGGAAAGCTATGCGACGGAGATCGGATTTGTTCTTTCGGAGATATCTTTTGCGGAAAGACGGCTGAAACAATGGGCAAAGCCGAAAAGAGTACGCTCGTCTTTATCGGTGTTTCCCGCAAAGAGTTTTGTCGTCAGAGAACCGTACGGCTGCGCGCTCATTGTCGGTCCGTTCAATTATCCCGTTCAGCTGCTGCTGGGACCGCTCGTCGCGGCGATCGCGGCGGGAAATTGCGCCGTGCTCAGTCCGTCCGAACTGACTCCGCGCACGGCGGAAACCGTTGAAAAACTCATTCGGGAGAGTTTTCCCTCCGAGTATATCGGGTGCGCCGTCGGGGATGCGTCGGTCAAGGAAGCGCTCATGCGCCTTCCCTTTGACAAGATCTTTTTCACGGGAAGCGTACGGGTCGGAAAACTCGTCATGCGCGCGGCGGCGGAGCATCTGATTCCCGTCACCTTGGAACTGGGCGGAAAGAGCCCTGCGATCGTCGACGAAACGGCGAAATTGAGCCTTGCGGCAGAGCGGATCGCCTGGGGGAAGCTGTTGAACGCAGGACAGACTTGCGTGGCGCCCGACTATGTTCTGGTGGCACGCGAAAGGCTTCCCGCGTTTATAGAGGAATTGAAGAACGCGATGATCCGTCTCTACGGAGAAAAGCCCGAAGAAAGTCCCGATTACGGTCGGATCGTCAGCGAGCGCCATGCCTGTCGGCTGCAGGAGATCCTGAGAGAGGATCGCGATTGCATCGTATACGGCGGGGAGACAGACGTTGCCCGACGGTTCGTCGCCCCGACCATCCTGCTTCCCGCTCAGACAGATGCGGCGTGTATGCGGGAGGAGATCTTCGGACCTCTTCTGCCCGTCTTTGCCTATGATACGATCGGGGAAGCGATCGGGCGGATCCGCTGCGGCGAAAAGCCGCTCGCACTCTACCTGTTCACGGAGGACCGCCGCACGGTGCGGCAGGTGCTCGGGGCGGTTCCGTCTGGCGGGGCGGCAGTCAACGATACGATCAGCCATCTCATAAACCCTCATCTTCCGTTCGGCGGGGTCGGCGCTTCCGGCATGGGAAAATATCACGGCAAATTCGGGTTTGACGAATTTTCTCATCTGCGCGGCGTGCTGCTTCGTTCGACGAACGTCCGCGTGACGCTCGCGTATCCGCCCTATACGGAGCGAAAGCTGAGGTTGATGCGTCGGGTTTTCAAATAAACAATACGCTCTTTACAAAAGAGGAAAATTGTGATATGATAGAGATACGGTCGTGCGCGCAGGACGCCGTATTATACAGAGGGAGGAAACATAATGAGTTTTTTTGAAAGAGACATCGCGGAGCTGTCGATCAATCCGTTTACGATGATCGCAAAAGAATGGATGCTGCTTGCGGCGGGAAACGCTGAACGCGGCTACAATGCAATGACGGTTTCCTGGGGGCATCTCGGCGCGATCTGGGGACAGGAGGGCGGCTATCCGACGGCGGTAATTTACGTCCGTCCGCAGAGATACACCAAGGAGTTTGTCGACAGAGAGGAGCTGTTCACGCTGTCTCTGTTCGGAACGGAGCGGAGGAAGGAACTTTCCTATTTGGGTTCGCATTCCGGGCGGGAGGGCGACAAGATCGGTGCTGCGGGGCTGACGCCCTTCTTTACGGACGGCACCGTGTGTTTCCGGGAGGCAAAACGGGTGTTCTTGTGCAGAAAGCTCTACCATATGCGGCTGCGCGAAGAGGGATTTCTCGATCCTTCCGTGATAAGGGAGAATTATCCGGCCAAAGACTACCACGAGATGTATGTGGGAAAGATCTTTAAGGTCCTGGAGAGAGAATAACGGCAGCGGGACGGAATCTTTGCGGATTTTTTTCCGCAAAGTCTTGACACTGCGGCATCTTTATGATAAACTTTAAGACAAGTCATGGGGCTTTCGGAAAAGTAATATGAACCAAACGGGGGACGGAAGATGGGTTCGGTACAAGTTGCCGTGCTTGTCTGCCGTCTCCCGTTTTTCTTTCCGGACGGCCTCGGGATCGGGACAGAGGATAAGGGAGGACGATATGGACGGGGAACTTTTGATCGAAAAACTGATTGCTTACGCTTCGGCGCACCTTCATCTTCCTGCATGGGACGAGGTGTATTTCCGCAATGTGCTGATGTCAGAATTGGGTGTGTCGCAGCCGTGCGGAAAAAGTGCAGACAAAGGAGAGATCGCCAAGATGTACGTTCCCGATGTTCTTGCGCAGGAATTGAGGGAATATGCGATTGCGCACAGGCTTACGGACGAAGAGGGCGCGGAACGCTACGTAGCCAATATTTTCGGGCTGCTGACGCCGCTTCCCTCCGAAATCAACCGCAGGTTTTTATCCCTGCGCGAGAAGGAAGGTGCGCAGGCGGCGTGCGACGACCTGTATGATCTGTGCGTCAAGAACGGCTATATTCAGAAGACGGCGATTTCCAGGAATCTCAAATGGGAGTGCCGCGACGGAAACAACCGCCTTGAGATCACGGTCAACCTCTCCAAACCGGAAAAGAGCAACAAAGAGATTGCGAAATTGCTTACGGCGCCGCAGGGCATAAAATATCCCGCCTGTGCGCTCTGCAAGGAAAACGAAGGGTTTGAGGGCACGGCGACGCATCCGCCGCGGCGCAATCTCCGCACGGTCAAAGTGAAGATCGGAGGAGAGCCGTGGTTCATGCAGTATTCTCCGTATGCCTACTACGACGAACACTGTATCGTGATCAACGAGCGGCACACGCCGATGTGCGTGGATGCGGGCACGCCGGACAAGCTTCTCGATTTCGTGGATTTTCTTCCCGGGTATTTTATCGGAAGCAATGCGTCGCTCCCCATCGTGGGGGGCTCCATACTCAACCATGAACACTATCAGGGCGGACGGCATTTGATGCCCATGCATTTTGCGCCCGTCGCAGAATATTACGAGAGCGAGGAAGACCCTTCGCTGGAGATCGGGATTCTCGATTGGTATAACAGTGCGATACAGGTCGCCGGAGAGGATCGCCGAAAGATCGCAAAATTTGCGGCATCCGTCATCGAGGCGTGGAAGAATTTTGATTGTCCGCAATGCGACGTGATCAGCCATACCGGTAAGACTCCGCACAATGCGGTTTCCCCCATCTGCCGCAAAGTCGGCGATCGCTATGTCTTTACGATGATCTTGCGCAACAACCGGACGGACGAGCGCTATCCGGACGGAATTTTCCACGTACATCCCGAATATCTGAATATCAAAAGCGAGGGGATCGGACTCATCGAGGCGATGGGACTGTTTATTCTTCCGCCCCGCCTCAAACGCCAGCTGGACGAGGCGGAAAATATTCTCTGCGGCGCCGTGCCTTACGAGGCGGAGGCGATTTCTTCGCCGGAACACGATCTCTATGTGCATCGAGGCATGATCGCGGAACTCATGAGCGAGGGGGTGGCGGCAGACAAGGAACAGGCGCACGAGAGGGTGCAGCACTACGTCAACCGCGCTTGCGCGAGCATTCTCGACAACACAGCGGTGTTCAAAAAGGATGCAAACGGGCGGGAAGGATTTTCTCTGTTTATGGATTCGCTGCGGTTGCGGCGCAAATAGGCTCCGTTTCGGCGCGCATTCCCCGTATATGGAGGAATGCGCGCCGCGCGAGAGGAGGGACTTGAAAACTTCTGAAATTTCCTTGATTCAAGCGATTGACACGGTGCACTGCAAAGAGTATAATAAAGATGAATTTGGGGCAGACGCCGAGGTGTTCGGAATCATTGGATTTCCCTGAGAAAATCGGCAGTGCACAACGTCTTATACTCAGGGGAGTATGCGTGTGCGGACTTGCCGTCTGTGTGAAAGGCGGCAAAACGGGGGCGGTTTCCGTCCGCGGTTTATTTGATCGTCGGAGAAAATCAGAATTGTTATGAAACAAACCAAACCAAAGAGGGAAGCAGGAGAAGAGCCTCCTGAACAGAGAAAGGGTTCCGGCAGACGGGCTTATCGCGCGGTCAAACGCGGTTTTGATATCATTTCGTCTTTTTTCGTGCTCGTTCTGTTCGGGTGGCTTTATTTGATTCTTGCGCTTGCCGTGAAATGCTGTGACGGAGGATCGGTCATCTATCGCCAAAAGAGGGTCGGAAAGGGAGGCAAGGACATTTATATTCCCAAATTCCGCAGCATGAAGCTGAATGCGGATGACCTGGAGAAATCGCTCACCGAAGAACAGCGCGAGCAATACAAAAAAGAATATAAGATCGATCACGATCCCCGCGTGACGAAAGTGGGAAATTTTTTGCGCAAGACCAGTTTGGACGAATTGCCGCAGATCTGGTCGATTTTCAAAGGGGATCTGTCCGTCGTGGGTCCTCGGCCGTTGCTTCGCGAGGAGTTAGAGGAGAAGTACGGGGATAGCGCCGACAAGCTGGTATCTGTGCGTCCGGGGCTGATCGGAATGTGGGCGGCGAACGGCAGAAGCGACGTAACTTATGAGAGCGGAAAGCGGCAGGAGCTGGAGCTTTATTACGTCGATCATTGTTCCGTAAAACTCGATCTCAAAATTATTTTCAAGACGATCGGCGGAGTAATCAGGCGCAAGGGCGCAAAATGAGGGGGAGATCAATGCGTATTTTGCACGTCGTAAGCTATTACGATCCGCATATCGGCGGGATCGAGCAGGTAGCAAAGGACTGTGTGAACGCTCTGCGCGGCGTTGCCGAACAGCGCGTCATTTGCTTCAATCATGAAAAGGGCGATGCGAACGGAGAAGTCGGGGGCGTCGGCGTTTTGCGCGCCGGCTGTTTTGCGAAAATCTCCTCGCAGTCGCTTTCTTTTTCTTATCCGAGACTTCTGAAAAGGACGATGAAGGAATTTTCTCCGGACGTTGTCATCTTTCATTATCCGAACCCTTTCCTGGCGCATTTTCTTCTTCCCGCATTGAAAAAAAGACGGAATTGCAAGCTGATCTTGTATTGGCATCTCGACATTACCCGTCAAAAGATCTTGGGGAAATTTTTCAAGGGACAAACCGAGCGGCTCCTGCGGCGGGCAGAGGTCGTCGTGGCGACAAGCCCGAACTATATCGACGGCAGTCCGTTTCTTGCAACGGTGCGCGAGAAATGCCGCGTTATTCCGAATTGCGCGAATCTCCTTCATACAAAAACGGATGCGGCCGACAGAGCGCGCGCGGAGGAGTTGCGCACGGTTTATGCGGGCAAAATCGTGCTGTTTGCCTTCGGACGGCATGTGCCTTATAAGGGCATGGAGTACCTTGTGCGGGCAAGCAAATTACTGGACGATCGCTTCGTTGTGCTGATCGGCGGAGAAGGGCCGCTCACGCATTCCCTGCGGGAGCTGGCGCAGGACGATCCCAAAGTCGTCTTTACGGGACGTCTGAGCGATGAGGATCTTCGTGCGCATCTGCTGGCGAGCGATATTTTCTGCTTCCCGTCCATCACCAAGAATGAGGCATTCGGGATCGCGCTGGCGGAGGCGATGATGTACGGCAAGCCCTGCGTGACGTTTACGATCGAGGGATCCGGCGTAAATTATGTCTCTCTGCGCGGCGTGACGGGGGAGGAAGCCGAAAACGGCAACGTCGAAGAATTTGCGGAAGCGATTGTAAGGCTCGCCGATCATCCCAAGCTCAGAGAGCAGTACGGCGAGGCGGCCAAGGAGAGGGCGGAGAAACTTTTTTCTCCGGAGCACTTCTCCGAACGGATCAGACGGCTTGTCGGCGAAGCAGCCGGAGCCGCGAAGGAATAAATACAGATGAGAGTTTACGGAATCGTCATGGCGGGAGGAGACGGAACGAGGTTTTGGCCCCTTTCGAGACAGGATACCCCGAAACAGTTGCTGAATCTGAGCGGAAAAGATCCGCTGATTAACGAAGCGATCGATCGTCTCTCACGCATTGCGCCGCAGGAGATCTTCGTCGTGACCAGCAAGCATCAGGAGGAACAGACGCGCCGCATCGTCGGCGGCCGTCTCGGGAGAGATCACATTATCATCGAACCTGCCGCCCGCAACACTGCCGCTGCGATCGGGCTTGCCGCGATCGAGATCGTCCGCCGTTACGGGGACGGCGTGCTTGTGATCACGCCGTCGGACAGTTATATCGGAAACGAGGAAGAATTTGAGAGCGTGATCCGGATTGCGGTGCAGGCGGCGGAAAATTCAAACTGTCCTGTCACAATCGGGATCAAGCCGACGTTTCCGGCGACGGGATACGGATATATTCGGTGCAGAGCGGTCAAAGGCAGGGCGTGCGTTGCCACGGAATTTGTGGAAAAACCTGATTTTGAGCACGCAAAACGATATGTCGAAAGCGGGGAATACCTTTGGAACAGCGGGATGTTCGTGTGGAAGGCTTCGGGGATCCTCGAAAAATATAAGGAACTGCTTCCCGCGTTTTATGCGGATCTGTGCCGGATCGGCGATGCGGTAGGGACGGAGGAAGAACTCAAAGTACTTGCCGAGGTCTATCCCAATTTCGAAAAACTTTCGGTAGACAATGCCGTGATGGAACGGACGCATGACATTCTGGTCGTTCCGGGGGAGTTTAATTGGAGCGACGTCGGAAGCTGGGATATGCTGGGATGTATCTATCCGCCCGACGAGCGAGGAAACGTCATCATCGGCGATGCGGTTCAGATCGATTCCAGCAATACGGTCATCTATTCCAAAGAAAAGCTGGTGGCTACGGTAGACGTCGATAACCTGATCATCGTCAATACCCCCGACGTTGTGTTGGTATGCCCCAAAGACAGAGCGCAGGACGTAAAAAAACTGGTAGAGGAATTGCGTGCAAAGAAACGGGAAGATCTGCTTTGAGTGCGCAGGTCATCTGCGCGGAAGGAGGAAGGTATGAAGATCGCGATCGACTGCAGATATCTCGGAAAATCCGGGATCGGAAGGGTATGTGAGGGAATCCTCGACCACCTCGATTTCGGCGAAAACGAGTATGTGCTCATCGGTTCGGCACAGAAATTGGAAAAGTACAAAGGAGTGCGGATCGTTCCCGATGAGAGCGAGCCTTATTCCGTAAAAGGGCTGTTTACCTATGACAAGCGGCTCAACCGTTCCTGCGATGCGCTCATCGTGCCCAATTTTCTTGTTCCCTTCGGCGTGAAAATTCCGGTATTTTCGGTCATGCACGATCTTATTTTTTTGGATTTGCCGAAGATTACGACCCGCGGCTTTGCAGACAGAACGATCAAAAAACTGTTGCTGAAACGGGGCATGACACGATCTCGGCGCATCGCCTGCGTTTCGGAATTTACCCTCTCCCGATGCAAACATTTTTATCCGAAACTGTCCCGTAAATGTTATGTCAACCATATCGGGCTTTCTTCGGATGTGCTGAACTATGACGCTTCCGTTTGCACAAAGGGAAACGACATCATCTTTGTCGGCAACGTCAAAGAGCACAAGGGGCTTCGGACGCTGGTCAAAGCATACCGTCTGCTCCCGCAGGGGAAATTCCGTCTGAAAATCATCGGCGAGCGAGAGGGATTTCTGACCGGGATGCGCGAAGAGGAGCTGACGGGCGAGGGAATCACTTTTACGGGAAGGCTTTCCGACGAGGCATTGCTGCGCGAAATCGCGTCTGCGGCGTTTTTGGTCCAGCCTTCGCTGTACGAGGGATTCGGTCTTCCGCCGCTGGAGGCGCTCTATCTCGGGACGCAGCCGATCGTCTCGGAGATTCCCGTGTTCAGGGAGGTCTACGGAGAGTTGCCTGCGGTGTTCTTCTCCGACGCAGAGGACCTTGCCGCAAAGCTCATGGCGGAATATCCTCCCTTTGACGTACGGGAGGAGATCCGCAGCAAATACAGTTATGCCGCATTTGACGAGCGGCTGTTTGCACAGATCGGGCAGTCGCTGTCTTTCCGACGCTGAGAGGAGCTATGGGTAGAAACATCGTCTTTTTCATTCAGAATTTTTCTCGCCCCGCAGGGAGCGAGCGGGTCTGTTCTTTGGTGGCGAACGCCTTGGCGGAACGCGGGTTTTCCGTCACCGTACTCAGTGTATGCGGGAACAATACCTGTTTTTATCCGCTTCGCAATGAGGTTCGCCTTGTAACGCTTCTCGATCGTGCAGAAGTCAGTCACAAGAAGAATTTTTTTCGGATCCGATCTGCGCTCAAGCGGTTCTATAAGCACAATCCGACCGATCTCGTGATCGATATTTTTGCCTCTCTCAGCCTTTATACACTCTCTCTGAAGCGGCGGTTCCGCTATCGGAGCGTCACTTGGGAGCACTTTAATTTCAAAGCAGATGTAGGATTCAATCGGTTTGGCAGAAAGTTGGCGGCAAGGTATGCCGATTTCATCGTTACGCTGACGGAGAAAGACAAGGGGTACTACTGTGCGGCATTTCCGCGGCGGCGGGCGCAGATCGAATGTCTCTACAATCCGTCGCCCTATGCGCGCGAACGAGTCGCGTTTTCCGAACGGGAACCGATTGTGCTGAGCGTGGGAAGACTGACGGCGCAAAAGGGGTTCGGACGCATGCTTGAAATTTGGAAAGAGACGGAACCGCTGGCAGACGGCTGGCGGCTCGTGATCGTCGGTTCCGGCGAAGAAGAGAGCCGGCTGCGGGAGATGATAGCGACGTACGGATTGCAACGGGCGGAACTGCTTCCCGCGACAAAGGAAATCGCATCTTGGTACCGCCGCGCAAAATTGTATCTTTCTACGTCTTGGTTCGAAGGACTGCCCATGACGATGATCGAGGCGCAGTCATTCGGGCTTCCCATTCTTTCTTACGATTATGATACGGGACCTTCGGATATCATTGCGGACGGAGAAAACGGGATCCTCGTGACGGACGGCGATGCGGAACGCATGAAAGCGGCGCTGCTTTCGGTCATGCGGGACGATGGGAAAGCGGAAAAAATGTCTGAAGCGGCATTTTATGCGAGCGAACGTTTTGAAGCGAAGAAGATTTATGCTCGCTGGAATGAGTTAGTCGAAAAATTGATATGATCTATCTTCTCACCTATCTGTGTTCGGCCGGGATCCTTGCCTATACCGAGCGACAGCAGAAGAGCGTCCGTACGGTCGGTGCCGTGCTTGCGCTTGCGCTGCCCGTTTTGCTTGCGACGATGCGGGCGGATACGGTCGGGATCGACGTCGGAACTTATATGAAGCCGCTCTATCTCTGTTCGATGCGTTCGGAGGGGCTGAAGGACTTCTTCGACAATATGGCAGTCGATGCGAGTCTCATGTATATGGATTACGGTTATGCCGTGATCTGTTATTTCGTATGCAAACTGACGGGTGGCCTGTGGGGGATTTTTCTTGCCAACGCTTTGCTCTGTTTTGTGCCGTTTTGGTTTGCGCTTAAAAACCTTAACCGATATCTCGAGCGGCGCGGATATGATTTTTCCATACCCGCCTGGGCTGCTCTTTTTATTTTTGAATGCCTTTTTTACAACAATTCGCTCAATCAGACGAGACAGATCATCGATTGCTGTCTGTTGCTCTGTGCCGTTTCGTTGGTTCTCAAGCGTCGTTATTTTACGGCGCTTTTGCTCTTTGTCGTCGCTTGCACCATCCACGTTTCCGCCTTTCTCTTTCTCTATTTTCTTGTCCTGTGGTGGCTGGCAAAGGGAAACCGCGTTCTTCGTTACCTTCTCGTCGCCGCGCTGGCCGTCTTTGCCCTGTTCAGCATTCAGATCTTTTATCTCGGAATGAAGGTGCTGGACTTTTTCGGGCTGGTTCCCGAAAAATACTTTGGAGAGATCTTTGAGACGGAATACGGGGAACGAAATATCAACCTGAGCTGGCTGTTCATCGGCATCTTCATGTTGGCGGTCTCCGGCATCTATGCGTATCGTTTTCGGAAGGATCCGTGGGGCAGATTCCTGCTTTTGGTCACGGTCAGTTATCTTTCGCTGTTCAATCTCTCCTCCTATTTTTCGAGTTTCGGGAGAGTACAGCTCTATTTTATGATCTATGCCTGCTATATTTTCCCCATGGCGGCACCAGCCTGCAAAGGGCTGATCGCGGAGAGACGGACGGTGTCTGTCATGGTCTGCACCGTCGTGCCGCTGCTGTTCTGGATCGTTGCGGGCTATTTTTTGGATTATACCGGGACCATTCCCTATCGCTTTGCCTTTTAAGCGCCCGCAGGGACGGTCCTTGCGCGGAATGAGCGCAGAGAGGACAGAACATTGGATCAGAAAAGAAGTTTTCTCAACGTATTTGTTTCCATCGCCTTCAAAATCCTGCTTCTGATCGGGAATCTTTTGGTGAGAAGATATCTCATCGCGTACATCGGAGATGAGGTCAACGGGATCAATTCGCTGTTTATCAGCATTGTTGACTTTCTCTCCGTCACCGAATTGGGTGTGGGAACGGCGATCACGTTCTGTATGTATAAGCCCATCGTGGACGGGGAGAACGAAAAAGTTTCCGCGCTCTATGGGCTTTTTCAGCGTCTCTATATCATCATCGGCGCGATCATCCTGGTCGGGGGATGCGCCGTCATGCCTTTCTTACCCTATCTTGCCAAGGATTACGACGCGGCGGGGATCAATCTCTATTTTTGCTTTGCGCTCATGTTGGTGTCGGTCATTCTTACCTATCTGTTCAGCGCAAAGACATCCCTCATCAACGCATACAAAGACAACTACATCACAACGACGATCACGTCGGGATGCCAGCTGGTGCAGCTTGGCACGCAGATCGCCGTGTTGCTTGTCAGCGGTTCGTTCGTCTGGTTTCTCGTCTGCCGTATTCTCTGCGCCCTGCTGCAATGGGGAATCACGGAGATCGTGGCGAGGAAAAAATACGCGTCCATCATCAGCGGAAAACATTACGTCGACGATCTCACCAAGCGGCAGGTCGTGCGCAACGTGCGGGCAATGTTCATGCACAAGATCGGAAACGTGCTCGTCAATTCCGCAGACAGCATCATCATTTCCGCCTTTCTCGGCGTGGTCGTACTGGGGAAATATGCCAATTATTCGACGATCATGACGGCGATGACCGGGACGATCTCCCTCTTTTTTACGCCGCTCACCTCGATCATCGGGCATCTCTATGCGGAGGGGCATGTTGAATCGCTGCGGAAATATTTCAATTTCTTTCATACTCTCAACTTCATCATCGGAACGATCTTTTTCCTCGGATATTACGGGATCATCGACAACCTGGTCACGATCTTTTTTGATAAGGGCATGAACGGCTCGTTGGAAATGGCGAAGTCCGTTTCCTTCGTCATTACCCTCAATTATTTCGTTCAGTTTATGCGTCAGGCGACGATGCTTTTCCGGGACGCGACGGGAACCTTTTATTTTGACCGCTGGAAGGCCTTTGTGGAGGGGATCCTCAACGTCGTGCTCTCCGTTGCCTTTGTGCTTTGGCTCGGCGTCGTCGGCGTCATCCTGGCCACCATCGTCACCAACCTCTTTATCTGTCATCCGGTCGAGCCGCTCATGCTCTATCGGCATGCGCTTCGTGCACCCATCCGATCGTATTACGTGCGGAACTATCTCTATATTGCGGCGTTTTGCGGCGCGCTCTTCTTGCTGCATTTCGCCATGCAATACACGGGCGCCATGGGAGGATCGCTGCAGGCAGAGGTGACTGAGCTGCTTAAAAACGGATTTCTGGCGGTCGGAGTTGCGCTCATTCCCTGCAGCATTGCGATCGCGGCGGACAAGGATTTTCGCCATTATGTCGTCATTGCCTTTTCAAAGCTGCGGCAGCGGTTCAGAAAGGAAAAACAGAAATGATCGGCAGGATTGTTTTAGAAGAAATAAAAATAGTTTAGTTTTATAAAAATAATTTTATTTTCTCTTGACTTCATTGCCGGAGACTGTTATAATAGGGAAACCGAATGGGGAACGTGCGCCGACGCGCAACAAGATGGAAAAAACGGAGGAGTAAAAACTATGATTCATTTTGAGCTGAATGAGGAAAAAAGAGGAGTGGAGGTTTCCAAACATCTCTACGGACTCTTTTTTGAGGACATCAATCAATCGGCCGACGGCGGACTGAACGCCGAGATGGTCATCAACAATTCCTTTGAGTTCGCTTATTTTACTTACGACGATTTCAATGAAGAGAGCACGGTAGAAGCGCGGAAACAGCCGGGCTTTTATTGGGATATCTACGGTGCGGGACCGAAAAAGATCACAAATAAGGGCGGGCTCAATGCCAACAACCCGAACTATCTTGAGCTCAACGTCGGCGGCATTTATCATCTGGAAAATCCCGGATATTACCTGAATGGGGGCTATGATCTGTATGGGATGCCCGTTGAAAAGGACGAAACGTATCATTTTTCGATGTTTATCAAACGTCTCGGATTCAAAGGGGTCGCAAAAGTATTCGTGAAGGGTGCGCACGGCAGACATACGACGGTCGGGGAGATCCGCATTCCGGAGGGAACCGAAGGGGATTGGATCAAGGTTTCCGTTTCGATCACGGCGGAAAAAGATACGATGGGCAGACTTTGCATCGTATTGGAGGGAAACGGAAAGATCGGCATCGACTATGTCTCTCTGCTTCCCGAGCATGTGTGGGGAGATCCTGCAAAATACCGCAACGGAAAGCTTTCCCGTCGGATTGTGGAAGCTTTGCGGGACTGCCATCCGTCCTTCCTCCGTTTCCCCGGCGGTTGCATCGTCGAGGGCGACGTCGCGTTTGACTATCAGTACAAATGGAGAAATACCGTCGGTCCGCTCGAACAGCGCAAGCAGATTCCCAGCGTGTGGCGTTATATGCAGTCTTACGGGATCGGGTTTTATGAGTACTTTGCGCTTTGCGAAGATCTCAATATGGCGCCGCTTCCCGTGCTCCATTGCGGATTGCTCTGTCAGATCCGCATGGGAGAACAGCGCAAAACGGGATATCAGCGCATTATGCCCGGTACGGAAGAGTTCCAGAAGGAAGTCATCGACAATGTTGCCGACCTTATTTTCTTTGCCAAGGGCGACATCTCTTCGCTGGATTCGAAGGAAGCGTATTGGGCGAAGGTCCGTTCGGATATGGGACATCCTGCGCCCTTCGACCTGCAATACGTCGGCATCGGGAACGAGAACTGGGGTTATGAATATTTTGACAACTTTGCTTCCTGCCTGCTCGGTGTGCGCCAATACATGTATAAGGGAAGACAGACCGATCTTCTGAAGCAATTCGGGATTACCGTCGTCACGACATGCGGCGTGGATATCCGTCCGCAGGACAGCAACGAATCCTGGAAGGTCATCAACGAAAAATATCGCGACATGATCGTGGACGAACACGTCTACAACTCCTATCAGTGGTTTATCGACAATACCAAGCGCTACGATTGCTATGACCGCGGCGGGGCGAAAGTATTTATGGGCGAGTATGCGATGCATACGATGTCGGACGGAAGAGGACGGCTTAACGGCGACAACAATCTGCGTTCTGCATTGGCGGAAGCGGCGTTTCTCACGGGATGCGAGCGCAACTCCGACGTTGTGGCGATGACTTGTTATGCGCCCTTGTTTGCGTCGACTTACAATTATCGCTGGACGCCCAATATGATCTGGTTCAACGCGCGTGACGTCATGCTTACGCCCAATTACTACGTGCAGCAGATGTTTGCGGGGAACACGGGGAGCTATACCCTGACCGATGTCGCTCCCGTCGACGATGACAATTCGGGAGGACTTCTGATCGGCGGGCACAGGACGGCGAGCGCGATTTCCTCCGTGGTCGTACGGGATCTCGCGACGGGAACGATTCTTTATTCCCACAATTTCAAGGACGGAATGGGGGATTGGAAGGTCTATCCCAACTGCCGCGGAGGTCATATCGAAAACGGAAAGCTCATTGTGGAAGAGAGCGATGCCTTCAACGGGTTCTACTATGATGCGCAGAAATTTTCTGATTGCGAAGTCGAGATCGAGTTCTGCCGTCTCTACGGCGAACAGAGCTTTATTGCCGGCGTCGGCGTTTCGGACGTGCGCGACAACGGTACCATGGACAGCGCCGGTTTTTCGATCTCCTGTCAATACGGAAAGAATCACAAGGGATATGATGTTTCTTTCGACAAGCGCGTGGATTTCATGCGCACCGTGTGCGAAATGATGGGGAAGGACAAGTTCCTCGGCTACAGCCCCGAAGGGAACGTCATGAAACTTGTCTATACCAAAAAGCAGTTCACAGCGTCCGTTTTCAAGGACGGAGAATGGCATGAGGTTCTCAACAAGAATATTTGGAAGGTCAATGAGCGCTTGTTCTGGTCGGCGACGGCGGGCGAGGACGGAAAAGTATATCTGAAAGTCGTCAACGTCTCCGGACAGGACGAGGAGATGGAAGCGGTATTGTCCAACTTCGGACAGAAGTCCCGCGCGACGGTGACGACGCTGTGGGACGAGGATCCGACGGTCGTCAACGAGATCGGAGAGAAGTTCGGAAAGCGGATCAATATTCAGCCCGCGACCGATCACTTGGAGGTGAAGGACAATCGTCTTTGCGCCAAGATCAAGAACAACAGCGTCTGCGTCTTTGTCATCGAATAATTCGGCGAAAAAAAGCACTTCGGAGAGTTCCGAAGTGCTTTTTTGTATCGCGCAGGATCTGCGGATCGTCCGCGGGCTGCAATGAGCCTTTTCCGAGGGAAAGAGAGCAGTAGGCGGCAAAGCAAACAGAGGGGAAAGGGTCGGGCGCAACGAGAGTCAGATTCAGCCGAAGAAGGGACAGGGAGGAAAAACGGAAGGGTGCGATCGCAAAGCGCGGGAATTACGGAGGAGATCTGTACGCGAAAGGAAAATGACGATCGCATGGCCGACGGGTCGTCCTATGCGCGGCTTGCGCGTCGCTGGTGATATTAGGGCTAATAGCCCGAAAATGAAAAACCACCGGCTTGGCCGGTGGTTTTTGATTTGTAAGAAAATGAGATCAGCGCCCGATTGGCTGTGTGACCGTTCCTGCCACCGTCGCTCGTTCTTCGCTGACGCCGATGCGCCGGTCTTTCCCCATGAAGAAGAGCGCGACCGTTCCGGGCCCGACGTGCGAGCCGGTGCAGAGATCGTAGTATTCGATCACGATCTCTCTTGCGCCGACGCGCCGAAGCATATCCGCAAGCAGGAGGGCGTCCTCTTCGCAGTCCGCATGGGTGATCGAACAGACCGAAGTTTCGGGGTTTGTTGCGTTTTCGGCATAGATCCTTGCGAGTGCGGCAAGCGCTTTCTTCCTGCCGCGCTCTTTGTCAAAGGAGACGATCTTGGCGTTGGCACTGCCGTCCGCGCGGAGAATGGGCTTGAAGTTGAGCAGGGTCCCCGCGATCGCAAGCGTGGCGGAGATGCGTCCGCTGCGGCGCAGATATTTCAGATCGTCCACCGTAAAATAGCTGTTCATCTTATAGGTGTTCTCGTCCAGCCATTTTTTACAGGAGTCGATGCTTTCTCCCAGGTCGCGCAGGTCGGCGACTTTGAGCGCGAGAAGTCCCTCCGCCATGGAGGCATTGGCGCTGTCCGCCACGATCAGCCGCTGGTCGGGAAACTCTTCTTTCAGCTCTTTCGCCGCCTCCTCAGCCTGTTTATAAGTTCCGCTCACGCCGGAGGAAATTGTGATGAGCAGGGCGTCCCTTCCCGCGGCAAGCGAGGGGCGCACCGCTTCTTTGAACTGCTCCTTGTTGATGAGCGAGGTCTTTACTTCCGCGCCGGCACGGATGTTGTCGTAGTACCTCTTGGCGGTTTCTACGAAGGGAACGTCTTCTTCAAAGCAGGGGTATTCCTTTCCGCAGAGCAAATAGGTAAAAGAGATGATGCGGATGTCGCGCGATTTGCGCAGATCGGCGGGAATGTTTGCGGCGGAATCCGCATAGATATCAAAACGATTCATAAATGCACTCTCCAAAAATCAGCGCGCACGGGCGCCTTTTTCAATAATAAGGATACCCAAAAAGCGAAAGTCTTACAACCTATTTTTTCTCTGCCTCGGTCTAATTTTGCCCTCTTCTTCTCCATTGAATTCAGAGGGCGCTCTATTCGGAAAAAATCGGCTCTACCATGAGTAGAGAAGCGGTTTTGTCCTTTTTGAGAGGGAGATGGGCAAATAATTGTAAAAACAATAGACGGGCGCCCAAAGTTGTGCTATAATAGACAGGAAAAAATTTTGCATTCGGAGCAGAATATGGCTAAGGACACGCAATTTGTATCGCAGATCGCCGATATTGAACGGGACTTTCCGCAGTGGTATACGGACGTCGTGCTCAAGACGAAATTGGTCGATTACGGACCGGTCAAGGGGACGATGGTCATCCGTCCCTACGGGTATGCGATCTGGGAGAATATTCAGAGAGAGCTGGACGCGCGCTTTCGGGAGACGGGCTGCGAAAACGCTTATTTTCCCTTGCTCATTCCCATGAGCTATATGACGAAGGAGGCGGAGCATGTGGAGGGATTTGCGCCGGAAGTTGCGGTCGTGACGCACGCGGGCGGCGAAAAGCTGGCGGAACCGCTCTGTATCCGTCCCACTTCGGAGACGATCATCGGAAGCATGTACAGCAAATGGATCCAGTCCTATCGGGATCTGCCCGTGGTGATGAACCAATGGTGCAACGTGATGCGTTGGGAGAAGACGACGCGGCCTTTCCTTCGGACGAGTGAGTTTTTGTGGCAGGAGGGGCATTCCGTGCATGCGAGTGAAGAAGAGGCGATGGCGCGGACGTTGCAGATGCTTCGCGTGTATGAAGAATTTGCGCGGGATTGTCTGTCTATGCCCGTGCTCACCGGCCGCAAGACGGAGAAAGAAAAATTTGCGGGCGCGGTGGCGACGTTCGGCATGGAAGCAATGATGCACGACGGGAAGAGCCTGCAGGCAGGGACGACGCATTATCTGGGTCAGAATTTCTCCAAATCGTTTGATATCCGCTTCCTGGACAGCGACGGTTCGCTCAAATACGGATATACGACTTCGTTCGGGGTCTCGACCCGTCTGATCGGCGCGATCATTATGACGCACGGAGATCAGCGCGGATTGGTCCTTCCGCCGGTCGTCGCTCCCGTGCAGGCGGTCATTGTCCCCATCGCATCCAAAAAGGAGGGCGTGACGGAGGCCTGCCGTGCCTTAAAAGAGAGGCTTGCCCGTACGGGGATCCGCGTGAAGCTGGACGACAGCGATAACTCTCCCGGTTGGAAGTTCAACGAATGGGAGATGAAGGGCGTACCCGTGCGCATCGAACTCGGTCCGCGCGATCTCGAAGGGGGTAAGATGCTCGTCTGCCGAAGAGATACGCTGGAGAAGAGCGAGATCTTCTTGGATGCGGCGGAAGAGGGGATCTCGGCGCTGCTCAAACAGATCGCGGTTCAGATGTATGAGGCGGCAGCGGCGCGCATGCGGAAACGCATTGTCGGCGCACAGACGGCGGAGCAGCTTCTCAACGGCGTGAACGGCGGAAATTTCGTGCGCGCGGGCTGGTGCGGCTGCAGAGAGTGCGAGGATAAAGTTAAAGAATTCGCGCAGGCAACCGCTCGGGTGCTGGCGGAAGAGAACGACGCGCAGACCTGCGTGGTCTGCGGGAAAAAGGCGGCGCACACGGTCATCTTTGCGCGCGCATACTGAGATCCGGAAGGAGCAGGAGGAGAGAAAATGAAACATATCGATGTTGCGGATATTCTGAAAGGCGATTTTCTCGGCAAAGAGGTCGTGGTATGCGGCTGGGTACGGACGAGCCGGGATTCCGGTGCAGTGGCGTTTGCCGAGCTGTCCGACGGGACCTGTTTTTCCCGTCTGCAGGTTGTCATCGACAAGAATGCGCTTCGGGTCGATCCCGAGTGCATGAAAACGGGGGCTGCCGTCTGCGCAAAAGGTGAGATCGTACGGGCATATCGCGGCGAAGGCGTGGAACTCAACGCTGCGGAGATCTCCCTGCTCGGGAGTTGTCCGCCCGAATATCCCATTCAGAAGAAGAAATCGACGCTTGCCTATCTGCGCGGGATTCCCCATCTGAGACTGCGGACGAATACCTTCAACGCCGTATTCCGCGTGCGGTCCGTTGCGGCGCAGGCGGTGCATCGGTATTTCCGCGAACGCAACTACGTCTATGTGAACACGCCCATCATCACGGCGAGCGATTGCGAGGGCGCGGGAGAGATGTTCCGCGTCACTACGCAGCCCGCCAATGCGAAATATGCGAGCGAAGAGGAATATTTTTCCAAAGATTTCTTTGGACAGCGCGCGGGGCTTTCCGTATCGGGGCAGCTGGAAGGAGAGGTGGCGGCGACGGCGTTTTCCAAGATCTATACCTTCGGGCCCTCCTTCCGTGCGGAGAATTCCAATACCACGAGGCATCTTGCGGAGTTCTGGCAGATCGAGCCGGAGGTCGCCTTTGCAGAATTGCCCGACATCATCGGCATTGCGCAGGAGATGATCAAATATTTGATCCGCGCCGTCCTCGACGAGTCTCCGGAGGAGATCGAATTTTTCGATCGGTTCATCGAAAAGGGGCTGAAAGAAAAACTGAGGAATGTCGCGGAGAGCGAGTTTGCCGTCTGTGACTACACGGAGGCGATCGAATTGCTGAAAAAGGCGGACGTGGAGTTTGTCTATCCTGTCGAATGGGGCAAAGATCTGCAGACCGAACATGAGAAATACCTTACGGAGGTCGTCTTCCATCGTCCCGTTTTCGTGACCAATTATCCGATGGACATCAAGGCGTTTTATATGAAGCAGAATCCGGACGGAAAGACGGTCGCCGCAACCGATCTGCTGGTGCCGGGGATCGGCGAGATCATCGGTTGCAGCGAGCGGGAGGCGGATTACGAAAAACTGCTTGCCGCCATGAAGGCACGGAAGATGAATACGGACGCATATCGGCAGTATCTCGATCTGCGGATCTTCGGGAGCGTGCCGCACAGCGGGTTCGGGCTCGGGTTCGAACGGTTTGTCATGTATGTGACGGGAATGGAGAATATCCGTGACGTGACGCTCTTTCCGAGGTCGGTCGGGTCGATCGTTTGACGAATGCAAAGGGCGCCCGCCGGCAGACTGCCGGCGGGCGCCTGTATTTGGCGCTTTAGCTAGAATAAACCCCCAGTTCTACTGGGGGACGATAAAAACACTTTAGTAAATAAAAACCTCTGTGTTATAATTAGTGAAGGTTTGGCGACCGCATCACTATAAATAACAGGAGGTTTTTAACAAATGAAAAATGAAATAAAACACACGGCACACTCAACATATAGATGTGA
>CALVZL010000029.1 GCA_944372525.1 uncultured Clostridia bacterium | reverse complement strand
TCTCTGCGCCTTCCGCAACGAGGGCGGGACGGATGCAGGCGTGCGGGCAGACGAAGGAGCACTGGTTGCACTGCACGCAGTTTTCCTTGACCCACTTGGGCACCATGACGGCGACGCCGCGCTTTTCAAACTTGGTCGTGCCGGTGGGGACGGAACCGTCCGCATTGAAGGCGGAGGAAGGCAGTTTATCGCCTTCCAGCGCAAGGATGGGAGCGATGACGTTGCGGAAATAATCGTTGTCCGCGAGGGAGATCATGTCCGCGCCCTCCGTCGTGGTCGCCCAACTTGCGGGGATCTCGATCTTGACGAGGTGCTCTTTTGCGGAATCGATCGCGTTGTAGTTCATCTGCACGACGGCGTCGCCCTTTCTTGCAAAGGACTTATATGCCATCTTCTTCATAAGATCGACTGCCTCGGTATAGGGCATGATCTGTTCGTTGATCAGGAAGAAAGCAGATTGCAGGATCGTGTTCGTCCTGCCGCGCAGTCCCAGTTTTGCCGCAATGGAGATCGCATCGATGACGTACAGATTCGCCTTCTTTTTCGCAAGCAGGTTCTTGACTTTTGCGGGAAGGTTCGCCTCCAGCTCCTCCAGTGTCGTCCAGGGTGCGTTCAGCAGGAAGGAGCCGCCTTCTTTGAGATCGCTGACCATGTCATAGCGGATCACATAAGAAGGGTTGTGGCAGGCAATGAAGTCCGCCGCGTCGATGAGATATTCGCTCTGGATGGGGGTCTTCCCGAATCTCAGATGAGAGACGGTGATGCCGCCCGACTTCTTGCTGTCGTAGAAGAAATACGCCTGCGCATACATTTCGGTATGGTCGCCGATGATCTTGATCGAATTCTTGTTTGCGCCGACGGTGCCGTCAGAACCGAGTCCGTAGAATTTGCAGGAGGTGGAGCCGGCAGGTGCCGCGTCGAATTTCTCGGAGAAATCGAGAGAGGTGTTGGTGACGTCCTCGTAGATCCCGACGGTGAAGTGATTCTTGGGTGCGTCAAGTTCGAGATTTTTATAGACGGACAAGACCATGGAGGGGTTGAATTCTTTGCTGCCGAGACCGTATCTGCCGCCGACGACGTCGATGTTTTTCATCCCGTGCTCCAAAAGCGCCGTGCAAACGTCGAGATAGAGCGGTTCGCCCAGCGAGCCTGGTTCTTTCGTTCTGTCGAGAACGGCGATCTTTTTGCAGGTCGCGGGAATGCATGCCGTAAAGGCGGAGGAGACGAAGGGACGATACAGGCGAACTTTGATGACGCCGTATTTTTTGCCCTGCGCGTTGAGCTTTTTGATGCTCTCTTCCACCGTCTCTGCGCCAGAGCCCATGATGACGATGACCTGTTCCGCATCGGGTGCGCCGTAGTAATCGAAGAGATGATAGCTTCTTCCCGTGAGCGCACTGACTTCGTCCATCATTTCCTGCACAATTGCGGGCGTGGCGTTATAATAGCTGTTCGCCGTCTCTCTGTTCTGGAAATAGGTATCTCCGTTTTGTGCCGTGCCTTTCTGGATGGGGTGTTCGGGGTTGAGTGCGCGTGCCTTGAATTCCGCAACGTCTTTTGCAAGACCTTTCTTCTCAAAGATCGCCTTCATTTCTTCGTAGGAGATTACGTCGATCTTGCTTACTTCGTGCGAAGTGCGGAATCCGTCGAAGAAGTTAATAAAGGGAACGCGGGCGCGGAGAGTGGACAGATGCGCGACGAGCGCGAGATCCATGACTTCCTGTACGGAGCAGCCTGCGATCATCGCAAATCCGGTCTGACGGCAGGCCATGACGTCGGCATGGTCGCCGAAGATGTGCAGCGAATGGGCAGCCAGCGCACGCGCCGAAACATGCATGACCATGGGAAGCAGTTCGCCCGAAATCTTGTACATGTTGGGGATCATGAGGAGCAATCCCTGGGAAGCGGTATAGGTGGTCGTGAGCGCACCTGCCGAAAGCGAGCCGTGCACCGCGCCCGCCGCGCCGCCCTCCGATTGCATCTCCGCGATGCGGAGCTTTTGTCCCCACATATTCACTCTTCCCTGCGTCGCCCACTCGTCTGCGGATTCCGCCATGGGAGACGAGGGGGTGATGGGATAGATGGCAGCCACTTCCGAAAATGCGTAAGCGACATGCGAGGCGGCGGTATTGCCGTCAATCGTCATCTTAGTCATCAAGAAACCTCCATTAATCTGATTATTTGTTTTCGGGCACGCAAAAAGACAGCGTCCTTTCCGCACCGTCTCCATTATACTGATTTTCTTTTATGAAGTCAATAAGAAAGCAAAAAAAAGTGCTTTCTTTCGGCAAAAACTTCCCCCGAAATTATTGCATAGCCGCGCCGTTTCAGAGCAAAAGTCCTGCGTGCGGATTTGCCGGAAGCAGGGGGGCCGGGGAAAAATTCCATGAAGATTTTGTCAATTTTCACGACGTTTTCATTGTAAATCTGTTTGCAGTTTGCTATAATAAGGATGTTGCGAAAGAGCGTGTGCGAAACGCGCGTCCGCGGAGAGAAGGATGAAAGCGATCGAATTCTGCGACGTCGGGTTTTCTTATGAAGAAAAGGGAACGTTCGCGATCAACGGGCTGAATTTTTCGGTGGAAGAGGGGGAGTTTGTCGCCGTTTTGGGGCACAACGGCAGCGGAAAAAGTACGCTGGCGCGTTTGAGCAACGGACTCCTCATGCCCGATCGCGGCGTTGTCCGCATTTTCGGACAGACCGCGACGGCGAAAAATCTCTATGATGTTCGAAGGAATGTCGGGATTGTCTTTCAGAATCCGGACAATCAGACGGTTGCCTCCGTCGTGGAGGACGACGTGGCGTTCGGAGCGGAAAATATCGCCGTGCCGCGCGAAGAGATCGGGGTGCGCGTGCAGGAGGCGCTCCGCGCCGTCGGAATGGAAGAATTCCGCGGCGCGACCGTATCCCGCCTTTCCGGCGGACAGAAACAGCGCGTCGCCATAGCGGGCGTACTTGCGCTCAGACCCAGGATCATGATCCTGGACGAAGCGACCGCGATGCTCGATCCGCGCGGGAGAAGGGAGATCGTCGACGTCGTGACCCGTCTCAACCGCGAGGAGAAGATCACCGTGGTTCTCGTCACGCACTTTATGGAAGAGGCATTGCTTGCGGATCGCGCGATCGTCATGAACCGCGGAGAAATCGTGATGACGGGGGCTCCTGCGGAGATATTTCGAAGGCGGGACGCGCTGACTGCTTATAATCTCTCTCTGCCGCGGATCCTGCGGATCTGCGAAGCGCTTCGGCGCGGCGGGATGGAAATCGAAGATACACTCGAGGGCGAGACGCTCGCAAAGGAGATCGTAACTTGCGTATCCGGGCAGAACACTTAAGTTATACCTACAATGCGGATACGCCTTTTGCGGCGCATGCGTTACATGACGTGACCCTCACGATCGAAGAGGGAGAGTTTTTCGGCATCATCGGACATACGGGAAGCGGAAAATCCACCTTTGTGCAGCATCTCAACGGGCTGTTGCGCGTGCCTTCCTCCATGAAGAAGTACCGCAGGAAAAAGCCGAAGAAGGGGGAGATCCCTCCTCCCGAACCGGTGCTGCAGGTCGGTCAATTCGATCTTACGGACAAGAAGACGGATTTCCGTGCGCTTCGCAGGAGCGTCGGGACGGTGTTCCAGTATCCGGAATACCAGCTTTTTGCGGAGACGGTGTTCGAAGACGTCGCGTTCGGCTATCGGAATTTCGCCGAAAAAAAGCCGATGGAACATGAGACCCAAGAGGCGGTAAAAGAGGCGATCGAGATGGTCGGCCTCAATTACGGGGAGGTGCGCGGGATGTCGCCCTTTGAGCTCTCGGGCGGACAGAAACGCCGGGTCGCGATCGCGGGGGTCATCGTCACGAGACCTGCGGTGCTCGTGCTCGACGAGCCTGCGGCGGGATTGGATCCGCTCGGGAAACAGGAAGTGATGGACCTGTTGCACCGGATCCACAGAGAATGGTGCAGGACGGTCGTCATCGTCTCGCACGACATGGACGAGATCGCGGAGAACTGTACGCATGCGGCCGTATTTTCGGACGGAGAAGTGAAGTATGTTTTGCCGCCCCGGGAACTGTTCCGCCACGAGAAAGAGTTGCTTGACATGGGGCTGGAACTTCCGTTGGTCGCCAAGCTCTGTCTGTCGCTTGAACGGCAGGGGATCGCGATCGACTGCGATTTTACGGAGGAGGATTTTATCCGAAAAGTCCTTGCGCTTCCCCGACAGATGAGAATATGTTAAAAGATGTTTCCTTCGGACAATATTATCCCGTCGAGTCCTTCGTGCATCGGCTGGATCCGCGCACGAAGTTGCTCTTCGTGATCGCATATATTGCGGCGATTTTTCTTTCGAAAAATTTTTACGGGCTCGCCGCTTGCGCCGCAGTGCTGTTTGCGGCGATCGGGTTTGCCAAAATTCCTCTTAGGAAGATCGTGCGTTCGATGAAGGGCGTGCTCTTTCTTGTCGTGTTTACCGCGGTGATCAATATCTTTTTTTATCGTTCGGAAGGCGCGAGGATCCTGTGGGAGTGGAAGATCTTCCGCATCACGGCAGAAGGGCTGATCTTCAGCGGATTTCTCATCGCCCGCCTTTTCCTGCTCGTTATCTGCGCCTCCCTGCTCACGCTTACGACGACGCCCGTTTCGCTCACGGACGGAGTGGAAAGTCTGCTCACGCCTCTGAAATGGGTGCGGTTTCCCGTGCATGAACTGGCGCTCATCATGAGCATCGCGCTTCGGTTCATTCCCATTCTGATGGATGAGACGGATCGGATCATGAACGCGCAGAAGGCGCGGGGAGCGGATTTCGAAACGGGCGGACCGATCCGACGCATTCGGGCGATCATTCCGGTTATCATTCCGCTGCTCCTTTCGGCGTTCCGCCGGGCGGACGAATTGGGCGACGCCATGGACGCGCGTTGCTATACGGGCGGAAAAAACAGGACGAAATACAAAAAACTGCGTTTTGCGGCAGGCGACTTTGCCATGTTTGTGCTGGCGGCGGCGCTCATTGCGGGCGTCGTCCTGATGCGGATTTATTTGGGAGCGCCCGTATGAAATGTCTGTTTCTGGTGAGCTACGACGGAACGCAATTTTTCGGCTGGCAGCGGCAGGGAGACCTGCGTACCGTTCAGCGCACGCTGGAAGAGGCGGCGGAACGGGTCTTCGGCGTGCATACCGGCATGACGGCGAGCGGAAGAACGGACGCAGGCGTGCATGCGCTGGGTCAGGTCGTGCAGACGGAGGCAGAGACGGCGATACCTGCGCGCAAATTGCGCGAATGTTTCAATCGGCTGCTTCCGTCCGATGTCAAGATCTTGGCGAGCGCGGAAGCTCCCGCCGGATTTGACTGTACGCGCAGTGCGAGAAGAAAGACCTATCGGTACAGCGCCTATTATGCGGAGAGCGAGCTTCCGCTCTGTTCCCGTTATGCGGCTCGGCTGACGGAGCGGCCCGACATTTCGCGCATGCGCGAGGCGGCAAAACTTTTGCTCGGCAGGCATGATTTTGCGGCGTTCCGTGCCGCAGGATACACTTCCAAAACGAGCGAACGGGAGTTGTTTGAGGCAGAAGTCTCGGAGAGAGAAATTCCCTCCGGAACATTGTATGAGATCAGTGTGACGGGAGACGGATTTTTGTATCGTATGGTGCGGATCCTTGCGGGCGAACTGTTTGCGGTCGGCTGCGGGAAAGAGGAGGATTTCAGCCGTGCGTTCGCGTACGGGAAAAGGACAGCGCCGGCGCGGACGATGCCGCCGCAGGGTCTGACCCTGATGTCTGTGGATTACGGAATGACGTTGTTCTGAGAGGGACAGGGGAGGTTGTATGGAATTTTTTGAGTTTTTCGGAGCGGCCGAGTTCTGCTTTGAATTTATGCAGGGCGGGATCACCCTCGGACAGGTCTATCTCTGTTTTGCGATCGCGGGAGGGCTTTATCTTCTTTGTCTGCTGTTCGGCGGAATCGGGCTTGCGGCGATGGCGAAGCGAGAGGGCAGAAAACAGAGAGCTCTGGGGTTTCTCCCTTTTGCCAATACGTTCTATGCGGGGAAAATTGCGGGGGAAGCGACCTTTTTCGGACAAAAGATAAAGCGTGCGGGGCTGTATGCCATGCTTGCCGAGATCGGATGTTTTGTGATGAAGCTGCTTTACGTGCTTGCCGTTATCCTCTTGCAACCCTATTATGAAGAGATAATTGTCGATAATGTCGTGACGTCGGAGCTCAATTACAGCATTATTCCGGTGAGGCTCCTGTGGCTGGCGGACGGAATGTTTTGGTTTTCCCTGGTGGAATACCTTTTGTATTTTGTGCAGCTCATCTTTTTATGCGTGCTCTTTACCGCGCTGTATCGCAAGTATTATGCGCGCAGCCCGATTATGATGACTTTTTTGAGCGCGCTTCTTCCGTTCCGCGGATTTACGCTCTTTGCCGTGCGTAATAATACTCCCGTAGACTATAACGCCTACCTTCGCCGCAAGACGGAGGAGTATGTGCGCAGAAATTATCCCGGCGGATTTCCCGGCGGGAGCGGCGACTTCGGACCTCGGCAAAACGGCGGGAATACGGACGAGGGACCGTTTTCGGATTTCGGCGGCGGGCAGGAGTCTCCGAAAGAGGGAACGGGAGACGATCCGTTCGAGGAATTCGGATCCGGCGGGAGCGGCAATTCCGAAAAATAGTGCACACCGCGCGGGACGGATGTCAATCAAAAACTTTAGTTTTTCCGAAAAATTTTCCGTTTGCTCTTGAAGTTCGGGAAAAATCATGCTATAATCCGATTGAAAACAACATCAAGGAGGTTGGCATGAAGACGAAGATAATCACCGTCAGCCGCGAATTCGGAAGCGGAGGGAGAACGATCGGGAAAGAGGTTGCGCACAAGCTCGGGCTGCCCTGTTATGATCAGGAGCTCATCGAGAAGGTCGCTTCCGAGAGCGGGTTCGACAAGGAATACATTGCCGAGCAGGGCGAATATGCATCGGAAAGCTGGCTTGCCAATCAGTTCGGTGCCTTTTACGGTTCGATCGTCAGCCGCGACAGCCTTTGGCTCATTCAGAGGAAGGTCATCCTCGAGCTTGCGCAAAAGTCCTGTGTGATCGTCGGACGCTGCGCCGATTACATTCTGCAGGGAAAAGTGGATCTCCTCACGGTGTTCATTCATGCCGATATGAAATTCCGCGCAGACCGCATCGTGCGTCTGTACGGAGAAAGCGACGATTCTCCGGAACGCCGTCTCAAACAGAAAGACAAGCGGCGCGCCGCGTATTATCGGTATTATACGGATATCGATTGGGGAGTTGCCAAAAATTACGACATTGCGCTCGACAGCGGTCGGCTGGGAATCGATAAGTGTGTGGAACTGATCACGGGGCTCTATTGAGCCGCATTCGGGCAAGATAAGGAAAATAGAGAAGGAAAAAAGGGCGTACTTCGGAAAGTCCGCCCTTTTTTGTATAACGAAATCTTCAATCGGCCGCGGGGTTTAGATCAGCATTGCCAACAGAGAAAAAGAGGAGAAGAGAGGGAAACAGCGGGAGGCAAAAACGAAAGGAAGCCCCCTCATGAAAAGGCAAACAGAAAGGAAAAAGAAACGAGAAGGAATGAGGGAGCGAAACAGTCGGCGAAGAGCAACAAGCGAAAAAAGACTCGTTGACAGGGAGCAAGCAACAATCGCATGACCGACAAGCCGTCATAGGCGCTCTTGTGCGCCGCCGACGACCGCGACAACGGCCCGAAAGAGAAAATCCACCGGTTAAGCCGGCGGATAGTTATTTTACTTTGTCAGCCGTCGGATCGCCTTTTCATAAATTTCAAGCAACAGATTTACCCGCTCCAGCGAAATAAATTCATCCGCCTGATGGATGGAAGAGACTTCGCCCGCCATTTCGGGACCGAAACCGACACAATTTTTCAATGCGCGGGCATAAGTGCCGCCTCCGATCGCGATCGGCTCCGCGCGGGTATTTGTGCATTCTTCGTAGACGGAGAGCAATTCCCGAATGAGCGGACTGTTCTTGTCGTGAAAGAGGGGCGGCTGAAAGTGCAGGATCTCATATTTGATGCCCGAAAGATCGATGCGGCTGAGAACGGCGTCCTTTTTCATCGTCGCAGGATAGCGAATGTCCGCCGTGACGATCAGTTCCCCTTTGTGATAGCGAATGACGTCGGGAGAAAGGGTGAGCGCGCCCGTTTCATCCCGAAGGGTACGCAGTCCGAACCCGTCGCCGAACAGAAAGAGCCGGATTTTTCGGATTCGTTTGTCCCGAGTTTCATAAAAGCAAAGCAAGGGCTCAATGGCGTTCTTTCCCTCTTCCGGCGTAGAAGCGTGTGCGCTCTTTCCGAAGGCGGTCAGCTTCCTCCCGTCAAAACGAAGTTCACTCCCCCGAAGGTCTGTTTCGATATTTTTTGTCGATTTCGGGACGCTTTCGCAGCGTTCGCAGACCATATTCGCCTGTGCGCCTCCTCGAAGAGAAAGGAAGGGAGCATCGGGCAGGGGAAAGTGCAGACGAAGATGTAAGATCCCTTTTTCCGCATAGATGACGGGGAAGTCCGCGTCGGGAGAAAAACCCGTCTCCGGCAGTGTTGCCACGGAACGATAATGTTCGATGCATCCCCAGCCGTTTTCTTCGTTGCACCCGACAATCAGTTTGATTTTTGCAGAAGGAGAAAAGCCCTCGTTCCGAAGCGATTTGAGGGCATACAGACAGCAGACGGCGGGACCTTTGTCGTCCGTCGTGCCGCGTCCCCAGATTTTTCCGTCTTCCACGGCGCCGCCGAAGGGATCCTTTGTCCAGCCTTCGCCGGCGGGGACAACGTCGAGGTGGCAGAGTACCGCAAATTCCTGCGCGCCTTCTCCGTAAATGACTTCTCCGACGTAGTTGTCGTAATTGTGCGTTTCAAATCCCAGATCCCGGGCGAGTTCGAGAAAACGGGTGAGACATTCCGCCGCTCCCGTTCCGAACGGCGCACCCGGAAGTGCCTTCGACTGGGAGGAGTCGAAGCGAACGAGTTCCGAGATACTCTTTACCGTTTCTTCAAAATACTTGTTCATACAGTGTGTCCTCTTGGTATCGAGCACGTATTATACCATAGCGAAAATCAGATGTCAAGAAAACGAAAAGTAAAAATTTTTTGCAGAGTTCTAAGGTTTTTCGTGCATTTGCCGCGCGAATATGTTATAATGAAACATATCGAACGGACGGAGCGTCGCCATGCATGAGGGACACAGACAAAGAATGCTGCAGCGTCTGCAGAGCGCAGAAGGAGGATTGCAGGATCACGAATTGCTGGAGATCCTGCTCTTTAACGCAATTCCGCGCAGAAACACCAACGAATTGGCGCACAGGCTGCTGAATTCTTTCGGAAGCCTCTCCGACGTGCTGCATGCGGATTACGAGCAGCTGCTCGAGATCGATGGAGTGGGAAATTCGACGGCGGCATATCTGAAAAGCATCGGCATGATCTTCGACCGCATGGACGCGGGGAAAAAAGAACAGCCGTCTGCTTTCAATTTCAAGGTGTTTTCGGAGTATCTTTCGGGAAGGTTCGAGGGACTGTCGCAGGAGGTGCTGGAACTCTATTTTCTGGATGCGCAGGATCGCATCCGCCGCAGCGCGCGGATTACTTCGGAGGAAAATGACCGCGTGCGCGTTGCGCCTTCGATCCTTACCCGATTCCTCATTACCAATCGCCCGTATGCAATGATCGTTGTGCACAATCATCTCGGCAGAGACAGCTCGCCTTCCAAAGAGGACAATGCATTCACCGCTCAGCTTGAAATGCTCTGTTCCTTCCACAACGTAAAACTCCGCGATCATATCATCGTCAGTCGGGGCGGTGTGTTCAGCTATTTCCTTTCCGGTTCCCTTCAGCAGATCAAAAAAGATTTCAGCGTAAACAATATTTTGGAGGGAAAGGGCTTATGATAAAGAAAACGGCAGGAGAGCGTCGGCGCCTCGATATCGTGACCCTTATAAAATACGGAAAAGTGCTCATTTTTGTCTTGTTGGTCGCCGCCGAGATCGTTTTGGCAGCGGTGAGCAGGAACATCCGTTACGGGAATGTAGCAGCGCTCTGGGTCATTCTTCCCGTCGAAGTTGTTCTGATGGTGGAAAATGCGATCAAACTTTGGGCGCTGAGATCATTTCGTCAGAAAATTTTCTGTTACGTTCTCGATACGCTTCTGCTGCTTGTGCTCACCTTTTTTTCCAGCGGAGAACTTATTTCCATTCTGTACATCATCATACTGTCCGAATTTTACCTCAGTCAGGAAAAACTTTCCGGAAGCATTGCGATGGGAGTGTGCAGCGTCTTTCTCTTCCTTGTGATGAAATGGCTGTCGAATGCCTTTTCGGAGAGACCGATCGGTGTGCTCACGCTTGTTTCGGATGCCTTCAGCGACTTGCTCATTCTTGCTCTTCACTTTCTCATTATCAATTTTGCCCTGCAGGTGTTCCGTAAGGATCTTGAGATCGACGAGCAAATGGAAGAACTGAACAAGCGCAACCGAGAATTGCGGGAAGCGTATGAAAAAATAAAAGAAGTCACGGCGCTTGAGGAGCGTCAGCGCATTGCGAAGGAGATTCACGACACGGCGGGTCATTCGATCACGACCGTCATCATGCAGACGGAAGCTGCCAAGCTCGCCATCGAAAGAGATCCTGCGGATGCCCGCCGCAAGATCGTGGCGGCAAATCTGCAGGCGAAACATGCCTTGGAGGAACTGCGGGAAGGCGTCCATCTTCTCTCCGATCAGCGGGAGCACAATTTCTTGCGGGACGACCTGTTGAATATCGTCCATGAGTCTACGGACGGGACGGACATCGCCATTCGCTACGACGTCGACGAGATCAGCCTCTGCGAGGCAAAACACAGATTTTTCTGCAATGCGCTGAAAGAAGGGATCTCCAACGGACTTCGTCATGGCGGCGCGACGGCATTCTACTTTGAATTGAAAGAGACGGGGAACGAAATTCGGTTCCTCTTATCGGATAACGGCTGCGGGACTTCGCTGTCTGCGCTCAAGGCCGGATTCGGACTCAAGGGCATGCTCTCTCACGCGGAAAGTTTCGGCGGAAGCGTCAGCTTTGAGACGGAAGAGGGAGACGGATTTGAATTGCGGATTACTCTGCCTGCGGACGTCAGAGAAAAACGGGAGGGAAAAGGATGATACGGGTTTTGATTGCAGACGATCAGGAAGTTTTGGCGGAAGGGATCGGCAGCGTGCTGTCCGCGTCTTCCGAGATCGAAGTGATCGGCACGGCAAAAAACGGAGAAGAGGCGGTCCGGAAGACGAAAGAACTGGTTCCGGATGTCGTTTTAATGGATATCCGTATGCCGGTGATGAACGGTGTGATCGCAACGCGGGAGATCAAGGACGCTCTCCCGGATGTCAAAGTATTGGTTCTTACGACATTCGATGACAGCGATTATATTTTAGGCGCGATCAACAACGGAGCCAGCGGATATCTTCTCAAAGACACTTCGGCTTCTGCATTGATCGACGCCGTTCGAAACGCATTTCTCGGCGATACCATCTTGCCTGCAAAGATTGCACGGCGGATCACAGATGCGGCGCGCCTTGTCGCGAACGACCGCGAGATCCGCCTCAAGCGCGCGGCCTCATTTTCCGATCGGGAGACGGAGATCGCGCTGATGATCTGCGACGGGTTTACGAACAAACAGATCGCTTCGGCGCTCAAGCTGACGGACGGAACGGCTCGGAATTATATTTCCGCTATCTACGAAAAGCTTTGTTGCGGAAGTCGAACGGAAGCGGTTCAGAAAATGCGGGAATTGCTGGGAACGGAGTAAGTGCTCGGCAGAGGAAAGAGCACGGTCTGAAAAGAATGATAAAAATCACGCCCCGCATCAGAAGATGCGGGGCGCGGTATCTGTTCAAAAAGCGGGGACCGAAATCACACGGTCTCAATGTTGATGAGGCTGGAGTTTCCGCTCTTTCCGTTCGGCGTTCCGCCCGTGATGACAATGATGTCGCCCTTGGAAACAAGCCCCGAGTCGCGCGCAGCGCATTTGGCGAAATGGAAGAGCACGTCGACCGAGTTGAATTCTTCGCTCAGCATGGGCAGAACGCCCCAGCTGAGAGCGAGTTTCTGATAGCTTCTCTTGTCTGTCGTCATGCCGATGATATCGATCATGGGACGGAAGCGAGACACCATTTTCGCGGTGCCGCCCGTGCGGGTGCAGACGACGATCGCCTTGGCCTTCACGTCGCGCGCCAGCAGACATGCAGAATGGGAAAGGGCATCGGAGAGATCGCGGATCAGATAATCTTTGTCGTCGATCATCTGCATGAAAGCAGATTTCTTTTCCGCCTGCATTGCAATTTTCGCCATGGCGGCCACCGATTGCACGGGGTAAAGTCCCGCCGCCGTTTCTCCGGAAAGCATGATGGCGCTCGAACCGTCGAAGACGGCGTTGGCGACATCGGAGATCTCCGCCCGCGTCGGGCGGGGTTGTTTGATCATCGATTCGAGCATCTCCGTCGCCGTAATGCAGCGTTTCCCCGCCATGCGACAGGCGGTGATGATCGTCTTTTGAATGTCGGGCAGTTCCTCATAGGGGATCTCTACCCCCATGTCGCCGCGTCCGATCATGATCCCGTCGGAAACTTCAAGGATGGAAGCCAGATTGTTTACGCCTGCGCGGTTTTCGATCTTGGCAATGAGGTCGATATCTGTGGAGCCGTGTTCTTTGAGGAAATTGCGGACATCGAGGATATCCTGCGCTTTGGAGACGAAAGAACAGGCGACAAAGTCCACTTCCTGTTCGATTCCGAAGAGCAGGTCTGCTTTGTCCTGCTCGGAAAGATAGGTAAGTTTAAGTTCCTTTTCCGGGAAAAACATGCTCTTGCGGTTGCTGAGCTCTCCGCCGACGAGTACTTTGCAGACGACGCGGGGTTTTTCGACGCGGACGACTTCAAAGATCATCAGTCCGTTGTTGAGCAGAATGCGGTCACCCGGATTCATTTCTTCGCAGATGCCCGCATAGGAGACGGAGACCTGACGCTCGTCGCCTTCAATGTCTTCTGTCGTAAAAGAAAATTCGTCGCCTTCGTTCAAGGTGATTTTTCCGTTGCGGAAGGTTCTGATGCGAAATTCCGGTCCTTTGGTGTCCAGCATGACGGGAAGGGGAATATTTTTATTTTCCCGCACGCGTTTCACCGTTTCGATTTTTTTGGCATGTTCTGCATGCGTTCCGTGGGAAAAGTTGATGCGGGCAACGTTCATTCCTGCGTCCGCCATTGCGGAGATGATCTCTTCGGTTTCGGAAGCGGGACCGAGCGTACAAACGATTTTTGTCTTTTTCATAAGACCCTCCTGATTTATTTCAGGATTATTTTAACATATAATCGAAAAAAAACAAGCTTTTTCTTGAAATTTGTGGTATAATCGTTGTGATCTGAGTGAACTACGCGGTCGCGGCGCGTCACAGAACGCGATGAGGAAAGTCCGGGCATCACAGGGCAGGACGCCTGATAACGTCAGGTGAAGGTGACTTCAAGGAAAGTGCAACAGAAATAAACCGCCGCGTGAGCGGTAAGGATGGAAAGGCGAGGTAAGAGCTCACCGACGGAACGGTAACGCTCCGTGCCATGTAAACCCCGTCCTATGCAAGTTTTGGCTTTGTTCATACAGGGCTGCCCGTCCGAGCAAAGCCGTCAATAACGCTTGAGCCCGTCGGTGACGGCGGGACTAGATAAATGACCGCGCACGACAGAACCCGGCTTATCGGTTCACTCGGACAATTGCAAACAACGCCCCGCCGAATCGGCGGGGCGTTCTGCATGTGAGCAGCACAATCCGTCGTCTTTGCGTGGCGGAGACAGCGGGGAAAAACCGCCAGTGAACGGGTGGTTTTTTGGGGGGGGGATTGACAAGGCGCGGCAGGGGACAAGGCTGAGCAAGAACCTGCTAGCATCGGGAATAAAAATCATGAGGTTTGCGTGGTAATATGGAACAGCGGGAAATAGAGTTTATTGCAGAGCAGGAATGGAAGCGGGAATTGGAATGGAGAAAAGATCCCAAGAATGCAAAAGTAATAAATTTTGCAGATAGGATTTATCGTGACCTGAACGAATTGGGGTATGATATTCAATGGGGGGTTCTCTATGCAGCCGACGGTATTTAGCGGGGACCAGAGGATCTTTCCCATCTGCAAGAAGTATATCGAAGAGGCGGGGGACGACCCAGAATTGGAAGGTTGCGTTGCAATGACAGTGGGAATTTTGGGGCATAGAAAGATGCGGATCGCGACGGAATATCTGTTGAAGAAATATCGGGAAGCGATCGCAAAGCAAGCGTCTTTTGAAATACTCAACATATATGGATGGACAATTTATAAGATACGGGACGAGCGATATATCAAGGATTATATTGAGCTGATCGATCCGAAAACAATCAATGTGCTGTCATCGCACATCATTGAGCTGTTGGGGAAGTTAAAAGTGCATGAGGTAGAGGACACATTGATCACGTTGGTGGATCATCGCTCTGCTCCGACATTGCATGAACCGGATCCGTTGTTTACCGATATGGGGTGGAATTTAACGGTTTCCAAGTCAGCAATCAAGACATTGGGATTTTTGAAGTGCAAGAAGGCGCTCCCCGTGATCGAAAAGTACCTGTATCCGGAGACATTGCCGGGATTCTTTCCGAATGAAAAGGAAAGGAAATATAAAATCACTGAGTTCCGCAATCTTGCCCGCAAAACGATAGAGCGAATCAATCGATAAACAAAAATAAAATCGGAGAGGAGTTCTTTCCGATTTTATTTTTGTTCCGAGAAGTTGCATCTTGACGTATCCAACAGTATCAAGTATAATTATGAATACAACGAACAGGGCGATGTGACGAAATACTACGAGGGCGATTGGGAAAACGATGCCCGTGTGAGAGTTGCTTGTACATACGATGATTACAATCGCCCCGAGGAAAGCAGCGATACCGTCAACGGGAAGACGTATCAGTATGAATGTGAGGATATATCGTATCCGGAAGAGATACTGGCAGGGTTTACAACGCCGCTGGGCGGAATCACTTATACCAGAGACGCACTCACACGGCTGACGCAAAAGCAGATTGCGGCGAAGTATAAGACGTTTACCGAGACGTATGCATACTTGTCGAATCTTTCGAACAGCAATTATACGACGCAGCTTGTAAGTGAGTTGCAGTTCAACAGCGGAGTGGGCAGTGCGAAGACGCTGACATACAGCTACGACGCGAACGGAAACATCAAGACGATCAAAGAGGGGACCACGGCGATCGCGTCGATTGTAAGCAAAACAATATCGATTTGGGACACGCTTTCTATGCCGAAGCGGACAAGTTAAGGGCGGCGGATATGCTCGACGGTTATGTGGACAGCGTAATGCAACGCCGCGAATACGGCGATGTGTTTTGGCGGATGACTATTTCGGCGATAACTTGCCCGAAGTTGACGAATAACCTTTAACCGCCAAACAAAAAGACGGCTATTCCTTGCGAAAATAACCGTCTTTTTTTCGTGCATCCGAAGATGCTGATTTTCCAAACGAACACGAATTTGCGCAAATATCAGTCTTTCAGGCTGATTATTTGCACAAAAGCGCCCTTAAAATACAAGAGAGTTCGTCTGTTTTGATTTGGTACTCCCGGCGGGAATCGAACCCACAACGGCCCCTTAGGAGGGGGCTGTTATATCCATTTAACTACGGAAGCATATTGTTTGAGCGCATGGAAGGACGTTGTTACGCAAAAAATTTGTATGAAAACGGACGTCAACTTTTGTCAGCTTTAAAATTAAAAGAATGCTGTACGTTTCGAGCCGTGGCGAAGAGAGTCCGTGCGTGGCGATTTTCCCAAAGCGCGGGCGGAAGATCTTCTCTATCTTACATCATACGGGCAAAAAAAGCAACCGTTTTCGGCTGTCGCATCGGATAAAATTTATCGGCTCCGATGCTGTCATAAGCCCGACTTATAGTCGGTATAAGAAATTCTATTGCGACAACGTAAAATTTTGCGTGCGGAAACGGGGCAATTTTCCGATGCTTTTGCTATAATAACATAAACGCAAGCAACACTGCCGTATCCGCGGCAAAAGGAGTAAAGGATGGAATATATTGAAAGAGTTTTGGAAGCACTCAAGCGGAAGAATCCGGGAGAATCGGAGTTTCAGCAGGCCGCCGAGGAGATTCTGACCGGACTGAAACCCATCGTCGAGCGGCACCCGGAATATGAGAAGACCGCGCTTCTGGAACGGTTTACCGAGCCCGAACGAGTTATCATGTTTCGCGTACCCTGGACGGACGACCACGGAAATGTCTGCGTCAATCGCGGGTATCGGGTGCAGTTCAACAGTGCGATCGGACCCTATAAAGGCGGGCTGCGCTTTCATCCGTCCGTCAATCTCTCTGTCATCAAATTTCTCGGACTGGAGCAGATCCTCAAAAACAGTCTGACCGGTCTGCCGATCGGCGGCGGAAAGGGGGGCAGCGACTTCGATCCCAAGGGGAAGAGCGACGGAGAAGTCATGCGCTTCTGTCAAAGCTTCATGAGCGAACTCTATCGTCATATCGGCCAGGACACCGACGTTCCCGCCGGGGACATCGGGGTCGGCGGCAGGGAGATCGGATATCTGTTCGGTCAATATAAAAAGCTGACCGGATTACATGTCGGTGTATTGACGGGGAGGGGGCTCTCTTACGGAGGAAGTCTCGTCCGTACCGAGGCGACGGGATACGGCCTTGTCTATCTTACGGCAAAGGCGCTGGAGCGGCGGGGTGATTCCTTCGAGGGCAAGACGGTCGTGATCTCCGGTTCCGGCAATGTGGCGATCTACGCCTGCGAAAAGGCGCAGTCTTTGGGCGCGAAAGTCGTCGCCATGTACGATTCGAACGGCTATATCTATGACGGCGAAGGGATCCGTCTGGATGTCGTCAAGCAGATCAAAGAGAAGGAGCGGGCAAGGATCTCCGAATATGCGGCGCGCGTGAAGGGTGCGGTGTATTGCGAAGGCTGCAAAGGGATCTGGCAGATCCCCTGCGATATCGCTCTTCCCTGTGCGACGCAGAACGAAATCGATGAAAACGATGCGGCGGCGCTTGTGAAAAACGGCGTGAAATATGTGGGAGAGGGGGCGAACATGCCCACGACTCTCGCGGGGATCTCCGTCTTTCAGAATGCGGGAGTCGTCTTCTTGCCGGCAAAGGCGGCGAATGCGGGCGGCGTTGCGACGAGCGCGCTTGAAATGGCGCAGTCGAGCGGAAGGATGTTTTGGAGCTTTGCCGAAGTGGATGCCAAGCTCAAGGCGATCATGGAAAATATTTATGAACAGATGGACGCGACGGCGGAATCCTACGGTTGTGCGGGCAATTATGTTGCGGGCGCGAACATTGCCGGGTTCGAAAAAGTTGCGGAGGCGATGATGGCGCAGGGAATTGTTTGATCGAAGAAAAAACCGCCTCCCGTTCTTGATATGCACCCCAAAAGTTGGACAGACTTTAGGGGGTGCATATCATCACAAGATGAGGACGAAGATATAACCGAAATCGAAGAAGATGACGAACCTGTACAGGAAACAATGGAACCTGAAATAAAACAGGTCGTCAAAGCCGCCGAAGAAAGACAGAAAGCTCCCGGCAGCCCGATATACAAAACTTATATGAGCATACAGAACAAATATCCGGACTGCATTATAGCTTACCGCTTAGGCGACTTCTATGAAGTATTCGGAGAAAACGCGAAAATACTTGCCGACAAGCTAGCCCTTACTTTGACAGGGCGTGATTGCGGGCTCGAAAGCCGTGTGCCTATGGTGGGTTTCCCATATCATATTGCCGAGGCTTACGTTACAAAGGCTCTGCAGCACGGGCTTAAAATTGCGCTTGCCGAATCGTTGGAAGATATAAAGACATATTACAACCAACCCGACGGCACTAAACAAACGGTAGACCTTGAAACGGGTGAAATTATTCAGCAAAAAACAGAAGCTGACGAGCCCGTTCCCACTGTTTCAAACCTGCTCTCAGACTATAGACGGCTTCGGGAATCAACGAATAAACAGCAAGCGCATAGTCGAAAGACAGATAGGACGGGCCGTAAATATAGCCGGCTAAATACTTGCCATCCGCATTTTTATCCGTTTCATACAGGCCGCGGGATACTTGAGTCAGATTTCCCGCCTGTACTTCACGCCTTATTTTGCCAATAATGTCGGTATAGTCGCTATACTTTAAAGCCAGATCGTCAACCGTCAAAACCATAAATTCCTCCAAGTACTTTTATTATATCAAATTATTTGGAGGAAATCAAGAATAATATAGAGTTATCTCACAGAAATATTTCGACTGAATTAGCTGCCAAAATCTGGAAAAATTCTATGATAAAAATAGCAAATGGCTGTAGTGTGTGCGCTT
>CALVZL010000028.1 GCA_944372525.1 uncultured Clostridia bacterium | reverse complement strand
GCAACATTAAAAAAGAACCTGGCGTTAATCAACGCCAGGCCCAAAAAAGTTTTGCACTACTATACTCCGCAAGATTTATTCGAACTAAATCTTTTCAACTGTTGCACTTAGTTTGACAATTCATCGATAAAACAGGGGAAGGTCTGCGAAAAAGTTGACAAATTTTTCGCAAAACGCTATCATATACAGAAAAGAAACGGGGAGGGGAAAAGTTAATGTGGGACGTCTTGCTTGACGCGTTTCTCGATACGCTGAAGATTTTTCCTTTTTTCGTTCTGCTGTATATTCTCATTGAAGTGCTCGAGCACAGGACGAAGATCGGAAGGCCGGGCGGAGCACTTACCGGAAAGTGGGCGCCGTTGATCGGATCGGTCACGGGGCTCGTGCCTCTGTGCGGATTTTCGGTGATGTCGGCAAAACTTTATCAAAAGCGGCTCGTCACGGCGGGAACGCTGCTCGCCGTGTTTCTTTCTACGAGCGACGAAGGGCTGCTCGTGCTCCTGCTCTCCTCCCTTCCGTGGAGCGTAAAGGCGGGAAGCGTGCTCATTTTCTGCGCGGTCAAGCTGGCGGTCGGTGCGGCAGCGGGATATGCCCTCGACGCGTTGCTTTCAAAGGATGCAAAAGAGCCTGTCCGTCAGCCGGAATTTGATTACGGCGTACACGAAGAACATGCGGAGCACGGAGGGGAGTGCGGCGAATTGTCTGTCTGCGAACACAAACGCGAAAATGCCGTCGATCTCTATCTGCTCTCTCCGCTTGTGCATGCGCTTCAGGTTTCGGCGGCGATCTTTGCGGTCAATTTTCTGTTCGGGGTTCTGTTCTTTCTCATCGGAGAGGACAACGTTGTCGAATTTCTTCAGGGGACGGGCTATTGGTTCCAGCCGCTTGTTGTCTGTCTCGTGGGACTTGTGCCGAATTGCGCTTCGAGCGTCGTGATCGTCGAAACGTTTGCGCTCGGAGGGATCTCGTTCGGCGCCTGTCTGGCCGGGTTGCTCACCTGTTCGGGATTGGGGATGTTGGTGCTGTTGCGGGAAGTCGGGGCATGGAAACGCAATCTTGTTATTTTGGCGGCGACTTATCTGATCGGCGTTGCCGTGGGATATGCGGCGAATCTGATCGCCTTGCTGATGTGAAAGGGCGCAACGGGACGGGCGCATGGAGGAAATATGCAATATCTGAGCGATAAAGCGCGGACGATCGCGCCGTACACGGCGGGAGAACAGCCCGCCGGCAGGACCTTTGTCAAGCTGAACACCAACGAAAACCCCTATCCGCCGGCGCCTGCGGTGGCGGCGGCGCTGGCGGGATTTTCGACGGAAAACCTGCGCCGATATCCCGAACCGGACAGCGGAATGCTGCGGGCGGCGATCGCCGCGGCGGAAGGGGTAAGGCCGGAAAACATATTTTGCGGAAACGGGTCGGATGAAGTGCTCGCCCTCTGTTTTCCCGCTTTTTTCAATCCGCGGGAAGGCGAAGGCGCCTGTTTTGCGGACATTACTTATTCGTTTTATCAGGTGTTTGCCGCGTTTTTCGGGATTCCGGCGACAACGGTCCCGCTGAACGCAGATTTCTCTTTTGACTTCGAAGCGTTCCGTGCGGTGAAGTGCCGCGGATTTTTTCTTGCCAATCCCAATGCGCCGACGGGCGTGGGGGTCCCGAGGGAGGAAATGCGGTCTTTTCTCTCCTCCGTGGGGGAACGCCTTGTAATTGCGGACGAAGCGTACATGGATTTTTACGGGCAGTCCTGCGTTCCGCTGACGAAGGAGTTTGACAATCTTTTGGTCGTAAAGACCTTCTCCAAGAGCTATGCGCTTGCCGGGATCCGCTGCGGATATGCGGTGGGCGCAAAGGATCTCATCGACGGATTGTTCCGCATGAAGGATTGTTTCAATTCTTATCCCGTAGATATGGTATGCCGTGACGTCTGCATTGCCGCGTTGTCTGAGCGGGAGTATTATCGCAGGACGATTTCTCTTGTCTGCGCGGAACGGGAGCGTGTGCGCGAGGCGTTGCTCGGGATGGGCTTTACCGTTCCCGAGAGCCGTGCGAATTTTCTGTTTGCGGGCAGGGCGAAGGTGAGCGGGAAGACACTGTACGAACGGCTGAAAGCGGCGGGTGTGCTCGTACGTTTTTGGGATGTGCCCGTTCTGCGCGATTTTTGCCGCATTACGGTCGGCACAAAAGAAGACAACGAAAGTTTATTGAAGGAGATCGCGGACATTCTCGCCTGACGGACGCAGAGCGCCGATACAAAAGACCGACATCAGAACGGACAAAAAAGGGGAAACGGTATGCTCATTTCCGAACGTTCCCTGCCAAAGACGACCTCTGCGGAATGCGGAGCGGATTACGAAGAAGGAACCGTGCGGTTTCTTTCGCGGGAGGAAGGGATCGGAAGAGAGCTGGCTCGTTTTCCTGCGGGAAAGCTGCTGTTTGTCACGGACGGGGAACAGATCGGCTGGTTTTCTGCCGTAAAGACCTCTCCGCGCGCTCTGTCCGTGGTGTTGGACGGAGCGGACTGTCTGCCTCTTTTTTCCATGCCGGAGGGAGTCGTCTGTGTGTTTGCCGCGGGCGGGAAAGAAGTCCTTCTTGCCTCTCGCTATTTTGCGGAGGTCCGCCGCATTCCCTGCGTGCTCTTCCCCTCCGAAGCGACGCTTTCCGGCGCTTTGTGCGCGCGGGGAGAGGTGATCGTCGGAGGTGCACGGCTGGACGTGCCCCTTCGGGACGGCAGCGTGATCTGCGACGGTGCAGTGCTCGAGAAGAGTTTGCCGGAAGGGGTCGCGCGGCTGTTGCTCTGCCGTCTCGCAAAATTCGAACAGAGAGCGCTTGCGGCGTTTTCGGGAGAAAGGCTGCCGCATGCGGACGCGGAAGAGCTGCCCGGCTTTTTCGGAAAGGAAGACAAAGAGCGGATCGTGCGGGAAAATGCCGCCGCCGAGCGGACTGCCCCCGCGGGAGAAGGAGAGACGCTCGCTGCGCTCTTGCGGGAGGACGGGGAGAGCTTCCCTCTCCGCAAGGCATACCGACAGCTCGTTGCGCTTTATGCGGCGTTTTTCGAAAAGGGGAAACCGCGGCGCTATTTTACGCCGGATTATCGGGCGCGCGCCCTCTGTGCCGGAATGGAAGAGGTGCTCTCGGTGCCGACGGCGGAAGAATATGCGCGCCGCGCGATGGTGCTCGAACGCATCCGCGCTCCCTTTGCACGGGAGATCTGCGAGTTGCTCGGGCGGCGGGAAAAAGAGTTTGAAAATTTTGCTTCGCCTCCTCTGTCGGACGGACGGAGCAGATTGTTTCGCCTGAAGTATTTACCGGAATATACGGGAGGGCTGAGCGCGGTGATCCGCGATTTCGGATTGATGGAATGGGAGTTTTGACTAAAGAAGAACTTTTGACAAAAACGCGCGCGTTTTTGTTCGATCTGGACGGAACGGTCTGCATCGGCGAGACCCCCATCCCGGGGGCGGCGGAGGCGCTGTCCCGTTTGCGGCGCGCGGGGAAAAAGGTCGTCTTTCTCACAAACAATTCCTCAAAGACCTATGCAGAATACAAGCGAAAACTGCGCCGTCTAACCCTTTTTGAATCGGGAGACGGCATCTATACTTCTGCGATGGCGGCGGCGGATCTCCTCAAAAGGGAATATTCGGGAAAGAAGGTGTTTCTTTTGGGAACGGATGCCCTTGCGAAGGAACTGCAAAGGACGGGGGTCCGGCTGTCGGAGGATTCGCCCGAGCTCTGTCTGCTCGCATACGACGTGACGCTGACGTTCGAGAAGCTCCGGCGCTTCGACGCCTTTCTGCGCCGCGGCCTGCCCTATCTGGCGACGCATGCCGACCCTGTCTGCCCTACGGCGGACGGAAGCATGCCCGACGTCGGATCCTTGATCGCGCTGTTTCAAACGTCGTCGGGCAGGCTTCCCGATCGTATCGTCGGGAAGCCGTATGCTTCGATGGGGGAGTGTGTCGCGCGGTTTACGGGTATTTCGCCCGCAGAGACATGCATGGTGGGGGACAGGATGTACACAGATATCCGTTTTGCGAACAATAGCGGAATGCGGAGCATCCTTGTGCTCAGCGGCGAGACGACGCGGGAGACCGCAATGCGGTACGGAGATCGTCCCGATTTGATACTCTCCTCCGTGGCGGAGTTGGTTCAGGGTGTTTGAAGAGGGAGAGAAGACGGGTATAATGATAGAAAGGAGCGAATAAGATCATGGAACAGGTAATTATCAAAGAGACGGAGCCGCAGCTCAAGATCGTGCTTTCGGGCGAGATCGACGCGGGCAACGCGGAAGAATTCTACGGGGAAGTCATGGCTGCGTACAACGCTGCTCCGCGGGATATCCTCTTTTTGTGCGAAGGGCTTGCGTTTATCGATTCAACGACGCTCGGCACATTTGTAAAAATTCTCAAACATGTCAGAACGGACGGAAACGGCATGCGTCTCTCTGGTCTGCAGCCGCGGTTGAAAAAGCTGTTCGTCATCTGTGCGCTCGATACGATCATGGAGATTGAATGATGGAAACGCTCATGAATTTGCAATTTCCCCTCAGGCGGGAACTCATGACGACGGTGCGGCTTGTGACGGGGGGCGTCTGCTCTCTCGCCGGGCTGGATGTGGACGAAAGTGAGGACTGCAAAGTCTGCGTGACAGAGAGCCTGTTGCTGCTTCTGCATGCGGGATATTCCTCCGCGCGCGTCTGTTTCGAACGAGAGGGACGCCTGTGCGTCAGCCTGAGCGGAGAGGGGAAGGCTTCTTCGGAAAAACGGCCTTCGGAAGAAGAGGATATCTCCGTCGCGCTTTTGCAGGCTCTGGTGGACGGATTGGAGATGACGAGAGAGGAGGGAGGCGTTTCCTGCATTTCCTTCCGTTTCGGTAGTTTGTAATGGACGAAAACGAGCTTTTTCTCAAATATAAAGAGACCGGTGATCTTGCGCTCCGCAATCAGATCGCGGAACGGTATCTGAACGTCGCCGCCATGATCGCGAAGAAATTTGTCGGGCGGGGTGTGGAATACGACGACCTGTATCAGGTCGCCGCGCTTGCGCTTGTCAAAGGGATCGATCGGTTCGATGTCTCCAAAGGCCTCAAGTTTTCCACGTTCATCACGCCTACGATCACCGGAGAGATCAAAAATTACTTTCGGGATCGGTCCCGGCTCATCCATCTGCCTCGCAGAGTGGCGGAACTTCGCGTGAACGTCAAAAAAGCGGCGGATGAGATACTTTCGGAAACGGGAAAGACGCCCACCGCGAAGGAGCTCGCCGAACGGCTGAACGTTTCGGAAGAAGACGTCGTGTGCGCGCTCGAAGCGGGCAGCGTCGTCTCGCTGGACCGTCCTGCAGACAGCGAAGAGGAGGGCGCAAGTTTTTACGACGTGCTTCCCGCCGAGGAGGACGCCTATGAAAAGATCGAACAGAGGGATGCGGTGCAGGCTGCGATGAAGACGCTCAGCGGGGCGGAGCGGCAGCTCGTGTCCTATCGCTTCGGACAGGAGCTTTCCCAGGTGGAGACCGCAAAACGGATGAACGTATCGCAGATGTATGTTTCCCGTCTGGAACGGAAAATTCTGCAAAAGCTGAGGGAGTCGCTCAAAAAGAGCATGGCGGAATAATGTACTTCGAGATCGGCGATTACAATGCGCTGAGGGAGGCGCTGAAGGAATTGTGCGTTGAACTGGAACGGGATGCCGTTCCGTCCGATGCTGTATTTGCGAGCCGCCTGGTCGCGAATGAGCTGCTGAGTAATGTTTTGCAGCACGGCGGGGGGCGGGCGTATTTTTCGGCGGTTTTGCGAAAGGAAGAGATTGTCCTCTCCGTGCGGGGCGAAAACGGATTTTGCCCTCCCGAGACGAGTTGCTGTTCTGCCGTTGAAAAAGAGAACGGAAGAGGCCTTTTTTTGGTCGACGCCTATTGCTTTTGCCGCCACTACAGCGAGGAAGAGGGGATTCGGGTGGTCATCCGTACGAAGGAAAAGCCTTCGGAGCAATAAAAGCGGTCCTCCCGCCGAGCGGGAGGACCTTTATTTTTCGGGCATAGCCCGGGAATCGGAGCGGATGCCAAGCATGCATGGGACACTTGAATCGTGCGATTGCCGTTTGCCGTTCGTCAGCGGAACTTTTTCATGCTTCTCGTGCTCCGACGGCTGCATTTTTCCGATTTTTCATCTTGTTTTGCCGCTTTTTGATTATTTTGCGCTTGGCGGACTCTCTTTTTCGTTCCGCTCAAAATATATTTCGCACCCACAGACTATCCAAGGGGATTATATAAAAACGCAGACGTTCAGGTCTGCGTTTTTTGTTGGGAGCCGTCGGTTGCACCGCCGTCCCGTTGTTTTTGCTGTGCGTCTGCGATCTCTTTCGCGATCTCGGCGGCGCGGGAAGGAGGGGCTTCCCGGATTTTTTCCCCCGCCTCCGCCGTGTGCTTGCGTTTTTTGCGCATAAATGCGCGCACGGAGAGTAGAGCGGACAGAAAGAGGGCGCACAGCGAGGCGGCGGAAAGCAGGGCGAGGGGAAGAATGGATTCGGTGAAGACGTCGAAGTCTCCGTCCGAGGCGACGCGCACCGCGAGGTAAGAGGCGAGGGCGATTGTCTGCAGTCCGAACCGCACCGTGTCCGCGCCGTATGCGCCGCACAGGCTGAGACGGAGCGCGGAAAAGAGCAGGTTAAACAGGAGCAAGGCGGTCAGAGCGGCCAGGCAGACGGCTGCGCCGCGTTCTCCGGAAAATTCTTTCGTAAGCAGAGAGCGGACGGCTTCCCGGAGTGCGCCGGCGGGAGAAAAACAGGCGAATACGCCCAATGCGGACAAGATCAGAAGAAAAAAATTACCCGATCCTCTTCCGCGGTTTTCCGCCATGGCGGCCGCGGTGAGCGCCGCCGCGCAAAGCAGCGCCGTTCCCAAGGCGGGAAAATCGAAAATGTCTGCCGTGAGGGCGGACAGTTCGTTCGGTTCTCCTCCGAGGTAGCAGAAGAAGGCGACGGCGAGATAGGCGACGAGCACGATCGCGCCGTTGATTTTGGAGAGCGGGCGCGCGGTCTTGCAGCTGAAAAGGGCGATTGCGGTCAGGCAGAGAGAAGCTGCGACGGCAGCGGCGAGCACGATCATGGCGGAGCAGAGCGCAGGAGCGATCGCGGGCGCTTCTGCCGTGACAAAAATGCTCCCCCGTGCGATCTCTACGAGGACGCCGAGCAGAGAGCCGCCGAAGATCGCGGATCTTCCCGCAAGAATGTTCCCTGCGGGCGAGGGAAAGGGACAGAGAAGCAGCCCCAGAACGGCAAAGAGGGAAAAGAGCGCACTCAGTGCCGCATAACCGTATCCGCGGCTTGTCTTTTCGGGCGTCTGCTCGGAAAAATCATTGCGGAGCGCTTCCTCCAATTCTTCATTAGCATCGAAAAAGCAGGTGTCTTTCATGGCATTCCTCGCGTTCGGCCGCGCCGTTTGAATTGGTTTTTTTATTATAGCACCCGATCAAAAAACTGTCAACGCGGAGGGAAGGGAAAAAGCGTCGGATTTTGCCGTATCCCTGCTCTTCGGAGCGGATCTCCTTTCGGAAGGGTGAGAAATCAAAGAAGAATTCGTGAAACCTCTTGAAATTTTGCTTTTCGCATGATATAATGACCGAACAGGTGATTGGGGTGCGCCCCGAGGTGATCGAAAATGGCGGATGAAGTTCTTTTGGAATTGAAGACATTGTTGGCGGACGTACGGGAAAAGTCGGGCGTCGATGTGCGTCTTACGCCCGGGAGCGGAGCAGAGACGCAGATCTCTGTCAACTTCTGCGGAATTCGGACGGATGTCTGGATTGACGGAACGGGTGCGGGTGCGGAGCGCTGTGCACGTCTTGTGCAGTATCTTGTTTCCGAGGCGGAAATGCATCCCGTTTTGCCGGAAAAGAGCGAATACCTGAGAAATATTATGCTCGGCGAGGGGAGCGGTTGGTATGTTTACCGTTTTATGACCAAGTATAACCTCTCGGACGGGGAATGCTATGCGGTGGAGATCATGCCCGACAAACTGTTGCCCGAGGCGCTTTCTCTCGTGGAGGGCTGTCTTGCGGAGACGCAGGATCTCATCGTGCAGATGGACGACAACCGCATTGCGGTCGTCAAATTTTCGGATTCCGCACAGCTTCCGATCGAGTTCGGGCGATTTCTGAGTCAATCTCTGTTGGAGGAACTCGGCGTTCGGGCGGGGATCGGCATCGGCGGAGAGGTCAAATCGTTTTCGCAGATCGCTTTTTCCTATCGTCAGGCTTCGACGGCGGTCCGCATGGGCGGGCTGTTCGGCTCGGAAGGAAAAGTGCACGCCTATCGGGAGTTCATGCTCGTCAAGATGATCGAAGATATTTCAAAAGACAAGATGAAAGAATATATCGATCAGTTTTGTCTGAAAGATGCGGAAGAGATCTTCGAAGACGAAGAGATGACTTCCACGGCGGAGGAATTTCTTGAAAACAGCCTGAATATCTCGGAGACATCTCGCAATTTGTTCATGCATCGCAACACGCTCATGTACCGTCTGGACAAGATCGAACGCATTACGGGATTGAATATCCGCAACTTTTCAGACGCAGTCACGTTTCGCGTGATCACAATTCTATATAAGCTTACGCGGCTTTGAACCGCACAGGAGGATAGTATGCAGCAACAAGGCATGGAGCAGACGGAAGAAGAAAAGGACGAATTTTTTGACGCGCCCCCCGAGCGGGCTCCTGTTCCGGAAACGCCCGGTTCGCAGGAAAAGAAGAAAAAAATAAGGCGCGCGGTCGCTGTTTTGCTTGCTTTGGTGATGCTTGTCGTCGGATTTGCCGTCGGTTGGTTTGTCCGCTATTATACGCTCGACAGCGGCGTGCGGGAATTTCTCTGGGCACTGAACGTTGCGGAGAAAAATTATTATTATGGGATCGACACAGACGAGGTGTATGCCAATGCCGATCCTGCCAAGGGAGTAGACGGGTTGTTCGAGGCGTTGAACGGAATGCTCGATCCGTATTCCTCTTATTATACCGCGGAAGAAATTGCCGCTGTCGAGGCGAGCGGCGCGGGTCAGGAGGAGGGGTTCGGCATCTCCTTTTATGGAGAAAATACGGAAGAGGGGAGACTGATTCGTTTTTTTTCGATCGTGGAAAATTCTCCCGCTCAGGCTGCCGGGCTTCAAAAAGGAATGTATGTTCTCCAATACGGGGCTTCGGAGAGTGAAATGCAGAGCGGAACGGAGGAAGAGTTCAGCAGCTTCCTCTCTGAGGGGAGCGGGAAGGCCGTGCTTTTGTGCGGGTTTCGTCCCGATGGTTCGGACGCCGCGTATTACACCGTGGAACGAGCCGCGTACCAGGCATTTTATTGTTCTTATCGGGACAGCGAAACTTCCTTTGCCTTTCGGGGCGACACCGAAGAGATCCGTTTTGAGGAGACGTTCTCTCCGATCGAAGGATTGGACGATTCGACCGCCTATATCCGCATCGACGAATTCAGCGGATTTGCGAGCGACGAATTTGCGGTTTGCCTCGATAAGATGTGCGAGCGCGGGCGCACCGATCTCATTCTCGATCTGCGGTCCAACGGCGGGGGGTATTTGTCCATTCTGCAGAACATCGCGTCTTATCTGCTTCGCGACGCGGCGGAAGAGGCCCCTTTCGTACAGACGGCGACCTTTCGGAACGGAAGAACGCTTTCCTATCGCGTCACCATGGGCAATCTCTTCGATCAGTATTTTGAAGACGGCAGCAGGGTGACCGTTTTGGCGGACGAAAATACCGCGTCCGCTTCCGAGGCGCTGATTGGCGCACTCGTCGACTACGGGACAATCGGGTACGGCGACATCTATCTGCGTGCGCAGGAGGACGGCACGGCGCGGACGTACGGGAAAGGCATCATGCAGTCCTTCTTTTCGAGCTTGAGCGGCAGTTCGATCAAGCTCACAACGGCTACGCTCGGCTGGCCTTTGAGCGGGACCTGTATCCACGGGAAGGGGATTACCTCCGAGGACGGCGCCAACGCCGTGCGCGCAGAACTTGTATGGGGAGAAACGGACGTCATGCTCGATGCGGTCGTCGCCGCGGTCTGCGGTGTTTGACGCATTACAGGGAACGCCGTTTCAAGAAAGATTCCAAAATATCGAGGTTGCCGGTCCTTTCGGGAGGCCGGCTCTCTTTTTGTTCTTCTTCTGCGGGAGAAGGCTGCGCGCGGGCGGGAGCGGAGGGCTCGGACGGCGCGGAGGCACTGCCTGTCGCAGAAGCGCTGTTCCCGGAGATGAAAGCGGTGAGCAGGTCGCGGTTTTCCCGATAAAAGCGCAGAAAAGAGGAGAGTTCCGGCCCGAGTCGGTCGTTGCGCGAGAGGAAGAGCAGAAACAGCAAAATCATCATATCCATTGCTCCATGGTATGCGGGGCACAGACTCCTGTGTGCGAAGACGGCGTGCAGAAAGCCTCGGGCGATCGGAATTCACACTAAAAAGCACAGTGTTAAATTTGCGGGCAAAAGAGCAACGGTTTGTCGGTGGATTTTTTCCTCCGGACACGCTATAATATCTCTGTACCGAAGGAGGAGAACATGAGTTTGGGAGACAACCTTTATAAAGCAAGGAAAAAGAGCGGCATGTCGCAGGAAGAAGTGGCAGAGCAATTGGGGGTCAGCAGACAAACCATCTCGAAATGGGAACTGGACGAGACCATCCCCGATATCTGCCAATCGAAGAGGTTATCCTGCCTCTATCATCTCACGCTGGATGAGCTTGTCGATTTTGATACGGAAATTCGGGCAATTCAGGATGCCATAGACAGAACGGACGACGAAGTCGCCGAAAAGGTCGACTGGACGAAGGTATGGAGCAAAAAATATCCGATTCTTGCCATCTATCGCAATCAGGTGCAGACGGAGCCGTACGCAGCGGAATTGAGGCATCTGCTCGACGATTTGCAGAGACGCTACGGGTATGATGAGCTGAATGCGCTTTTGGTGCTCAAAGATATTCTGGCTTCCGTCTGGAAATCGGGGAACGGAAAAAAGGGAAAATCGGGCGGCTGAAAGGAGAAGGCGGTGCTTGCGAAAAAGCCGCCGGTTCCGCTTTGCTGCGGGCCGTGCGGAAGACGGATTCTGCGAGGAGGGAAAAAGAAAAATTGCGGTCTTGCCGACAAGATAAATCGGTCGGGAGCTTTTCCGCCCCATTCGGCATTTTGCGCCGGAAGGGGCGGAAAAGTTTTGACTGCATTTTTTGCGTATAAGCAAAATTTGCATTCCCGTCATAACATGAAAACATGAGGTGAATATGAAGGATTTTGCGAGTTACGACAGAGGAAAAAAGAAGAGCGGGCCGATTTCTTCAGCAGATTGGGAGAAGGAGATTCGCGACATGGCGGCAGAGTATGACAAGAAAGGCGAGGGGGCGCTGGTAAAGGAGATCTTTTCCCGCGCTGCCGAAGGACGGCGAAACGGAACGCTGACCGATGCGCAGATCGATCTGTTCTACCGTCAGTTTGCGCCCTCTCTGGACGAGGCGAAGCGCAAGAAACTGCTTGCGCTCGTACAGCGGCTGAAGGAGATGTGATCAGGCAAGCGTACGGAGCGCCGCGATCAGTGCGTCGATCTCCCGTTCACTTTGATCGGGGGAGAAGGAGGCGCGTACCAGTCCCTCGGGAAAGCTTCCGAGTGCTCTGTGCGCAAGGGGCGCGCAATGCAGCCCACCGCGGACGGCGATCCCGAATTGTTCGGAAAGCGCATCTGCAATCTCTTCCGATGAACGGGTCTTGTGCGAAAACGAGAGGATCCCGGCGGGATTTGGGGCGGAGCGCACGAGATAATTCGGCAGGGCGGAAAGGCGCGCGCAGGCTGTCCGCGTGAGGATGCGAAGCGCGGCGGCGCGTTCCTCAAGGCGGGTACGTGCGAGGAGGGCGCCTTCGAAGAGGGAACAGACGGCGGGATAGGAGAGCGTTCCGCTCTCCAGTCTGTCGGGATAAAATTCCGGCATGCCGAGAGAACGGCTTTCGCTTCCCGTTCCTCCGAAGAGAAGGGGACGGGGCGAAAAACGTTCGGAAAAGAGAAGCGCGCCTGCGCCCTGAATGGCGTCGAGTCCTTTGTGCCCCGCGATCGCCAGCGCGTCGATGCCCGTCTCTCGCATACGGATGGGAAAATGTCCCGCTCCCTGCGCGCCGTCCGTGAGCAGAAGCACGCGTTCGGGCAGAAGAGCGCGGATTTTGGCGAGATCGGGCGTTTCGCCCGTCACGTTGGAGGCGCTTGTCACGGCGCAGAGGACGGTCTCCGGACGGACGAGGGCGGCGATCCGTTCCGCTCTCAGTCGTTCTCCTTCGAGCTGGGCGACGGAATAGCCGATCGTTCCCGCTCTTTTCAGTTCCTCCAGCGGACGCAGGACAGAGTTGTGTTCAAGGCAGGTCGTTACGACGTGATCGCCTTTCTTCAATATGCCCAGCAGTGCAATGTTGAGTGCTTCTGTGCAGTTTTTGGTGAAGACAACGCGTTCCGAGCCGTATCCGGAGAAGAGGTCGGAAAGCAAAGCCCGACATTCATAGGTATGTTCGGCGGCGGCAAGAGAGAGGCGGTGTCCGCTTCTGCCCGGATTGGCGCATTGTTTCATGGCGGCAAGTACGGCAGAGATGACCGGCTGCGGCTTTTCCCCGCCTGTGGCGGCATGATCGAGATAAATCATAGGCACTCCCAAAACAACCAAAAATCAAGAATACGAAGGAAGGGCAGAATATGACAATGTTGGCGGTATTTCGTTCCAGATCGCAATCCATCGAATTTGCTTCCGCGCTCAAACGGGAGGGGGTCCCGGCGCAGTCGGTCAGCACGCCGAAGGACGCGGGCGTGGGCTGCGGCATTTCCGTTCGGTTCGAAGAGAACTTTTTTCCGCGCGTCAAATCCGTTCTTCAGAAAAAATTATATTCTTCCTTTTCCGGATTTATGCGCGGAGAAGGAGGGCGCTTCCGCTATCTTTCGGCAAAATAATTGCTTTTTCTCCCGAAAGATGATATGATGTCGGTATGGAACGGACCCAAGAAATCCTCGGCGAACTTGCCCGTCTCTATCCGGACGCGCGTCCCGCGCTGCACTATCGTTCTCCGTTCGAGCTGCTCGTGGCCGTCATTTTGTCGGCACAGTGCACGGACGAACGGGTCAATCGCGTGACGGAACGGCTGTTTGCCCGCGCCTCCACGCCGGAAGAGATGGCGGCGCTCTCGCAGGAAGAGCTGGAAAAATATATTTATTCCTGTGGTTTTTATCACAACAAGGCGGCACATATTCTCTCCGCTTCACGGGATATTCTCGCGCGTTACGGGGGAGAGGTGCCCAATACGCTCGACGAGCTGATGACGCTTGCCGGAGTGGGGAGAAAAACGGCAAACGTCGTCTTTTCCGTTGCGTTCGGGGGCGATGCGATCGCAGTGGACACGCACGTCTTCCGCGTTGCCAATCGTTTGGGACTTGCCCGCGGAACAACGCCCGAACAGGTCGAGCGCGGACTGATGCGGGTGATCCAGCAGGAACAGTGGTCAAAGGCGCATCACCTGCTCATCTGGCACGGAAGAAAGACATGTCATGCCCGGCGCCCTGCCTGCGGAATCTGTCCGCTTGCCCCGCTCTGTCCTTATTTTTTCGGCGCGAGTTCCTCCCGGGACGACGTATAAAAACGACCTCCTTTGCGCATAACTGCGGCATAAGGAGGTTTTTTTATGAACAATCTCACGGCAAAGGACATCGACGTGCTTTCGCATGTCCTCTCGGCGGAAAGCATGGCGTGCAAAAAAGCACGCATCTATGCCAATACGCTCACAGACGCGGCTCTGGCGCAGGAAATGGACCGCATCGCCTGCGCGCATGCGGAACGCTTTTCGGCGCTCTGCTCGATTTTGGGAGGGAAGGCATGAGACAGTCCAAACAGGAGACCACGCTCAACGAAAAAGACGCGCTGCAGGACATGCTCAACGCGGAAAAACAAATCATGACGTATTATGCCGCCGCGCTCACGGAAGGGAGCTGCAAGGCCTTTCGCAAAGAGATCCTGAAGCAGTATTCCGCGGGAGCGGAAACGCAGTTTGCGGTATTCGAGCAGATGCTTGCGCGGGGATATTATCAGGTCCGTCCCGCGGAAAAGATGCTTATCGATCAGACGGCGGAAAACTTTTCCAAGATCAAAAAGCAGATTTCTGCCTGTTGACGGAGAACCGCTTGACAAAAAAGTAAATTTGTGGTATTCTTAGAAAGAAGATCTCAAAACGAGGAGTCGAAAATGGAGAAAAAAATTTGTCTGTGTGTAGACCGCGTAGATGAAGATGCTGCGGAGCGGGATCGGGAACTGAAGATGCGGGAACGCGAAGCAATCGAAGAGATGTCCTGCAGCGTTTGTGAAGAGAGGGATATCTGTCCGAAACGGATACGGGAATCTTCTTTGGAGAACGAGGCGGAATCTCTTTGAAAGGAGGAGAGATGCCGAAATCGAAAAAAAGTCATACAAAGGGGAAGCGCGAGACGGAATTTGCGCACAATCCCGCATATTGCATGATCGTTCCCGACGAGAAAGAAGGGGACGGAATTGTTTCGACGGGTCAGTCATAAGAGAACGGAACCCGGAAGAAAAAAAAGGGGGCGCGAAGGCGCCTTCTTTTTTGCATATGCGGAGAGGCGCGCGCATACAGTATGCGGGAGGCGTTTCTTGACTTTGATAAGACAACTTTTCGATCTTTCCCGCTCGGCTGCGGGAAAATATCTGGCTCGGTTTGAATTTCCCTGGCAGGCTTTGAACGGTTTGTCGGAGTTTCTCCTCCGTCTCGGAGCGCAGAGTTCCGCCGAGTACAGGCAGATCTGTGCGGGCGTCTGGGTTCATGTGCGCGCCGTTGTGGCGCCGTCTGCCCTGTTGTTGCCTCCGAGCATTGTCTGCGAAGGAGCACAGATCCGTGCGGGCGCCTTGCTGAGAGGGAGCGTGCTTGTCGGACGTGGCGCAGTCGTCGGAAACGCGACGGAACTTAAGAACGCCATATTGTTCGATGAGGCAAAGGCTCCTCATTTCAACTACGTCGGGGACGGGATCTTGGGTGCGGCGGCGCATCTCGGTGCGGGTACGATCTGCTCGAATGTACGGGCAGACAAGAGGCCGATATTCGTGGAGCTTCGGGAGGGCCGCAAGGAGACGGGTCTGAAAAAATGCGGCGCGTTCGTCGGAGACGGCACAGAAGTCGGCTGCAATGTCGTGCTCAATCCGGGAACCATCCTGAAAAAGGGTTGCGTTGTCTATCCTGTCCTCTCCGTCGGCGGCGTCTGGGAAGAAGGAAGCGCGGTGCGGGGCTCCGTGGTGAGGCCGTAGGAAAAAAGCGCGGAAAATCGCGCTTTTTTTTCCTTCTGTCGCAAGATTCGCGCAGGCGAAAAGGCTACACTGAAAGAAGGAGGAAATGCAATGGCATACGAAAAAAGACTTTGTGTATTGAAACAAGTCAAGAAAGGTTTTACCGCGGACGGAGGACAGCTTTCGGGCGCGGTCTATGCGGAACGTTACAACGGAGAGCTGACCTTTACGCCGCGGATCGCGGGACTTGCACCGGTACGGGAGGGGCGGTATGCGCTTGCCGTGCAGGTGGGGGAAAAGAAGTACTGTCTCGAACTCAAGGGCAACCGCCCCCTGCGCGTCCCCGACGCTCCCACGCTCGAGAGGGGATTTTCCGCGCTTGTCTGTTTTGTGCGGGGCAGTGCGGAGCCGATCGCCTTCGGAAGCTGCGGCGGGGCGTCGGCGTCTTTTGAATCGCTTCTCTCCATGTTTGAAAAAAAGGAGCGGACTCCGGGGAAACCGCTTGTGGTTCCTCTTCCGCCCGAAGGGCCCATGATCCCCTCTCCGCAGACGCCCGAGGCGCCCGTTCCCGTTCTGCCCGGTCCCGAAGAGGGGGAGAGCGAAAAAGATTATGACGACGAGGCGATCGCCGCCGAAAATTATTATGCGGAAACCGACCCGCAGGAGAGCGCCCGCGCGATCCGCCGCGGGCTTACATATTTTCGGGAGGTGCGCGAACGACTGGAAAGTGCGATGGCGTCTTATCCGGAGGATAAAACGCTCTGCGACATACTTCCTCATTCGCGTTGGGTCAGGACAGAGAGCGCGCTTCTCGGTATTCTGTATGAGGAGGGGCTCCCGCGTTATCTCTGCGTGGCGGTCGGCGCGCAGGGGGAAGTTCCCGCTTCCTTTCGGGACGCCTGCGTATACGTTCCCGCCTCCCACTATTCAGACGAGGCGGGATATTTTATCGTCTTTCAGGATGCGGAGACGGGTGCCGTCGTAAAGACCTACGACGCCTGAATTTTTTGCGCACGGCGGGGTGCGGCGGCTCCGCGACCCGCCGTGCTTCCTTTCTTCGCGAAAAATTGCGGGGCAAAAGCTGAAAATTTTATGAAAGGGTTGTCGGAGCGGTTTTTTTGTGGTATAATTATGCTGACGGACAAGGGGCTTTTTTCGGGTCTGTTGCCAAAAAAGAAATTTTCGGAGGTTATACCACATGAAACTGAACGGAGCGCTTACGAACAACAAAAAGGTGCTGGATTTTGTCAGCGAGAGCGCGGAACTTGCCTGCCCCGACCAGATCGTTTGGATCGACGGAAGCAAGGAACAGCTCGAGGCGCTTCGCCTTGAGGCGATTTCGACGGGCGAAATGATCAAGCTCAATCAGGAAAAACTTCCCGGCTGTTATTACCATCGGACGGCGGAAAACGACGTCGCCCGCGTGGAAGCGCGCACTTTTATCTGTTGTGAGAACAAAGAGGACGCCGGTCCGACCAATTACTGGATGGATCCCAAAGAGGCGTATGCCCTCTGCCGCGAGATTGCGCGCGGAAAAATGAAGGGGAGAACGATGTACGTCATTCCCTATTCGATGGGCGTTGTGGGGTCTTCTTTTTCCAAGATCGGAATCGAGGTGACCGACTCCATCTACGTCGTGCTCAACATGGCGATCATGACGCGGGTCGGGACGGACTGTTACGAGGCGCTCGGGGAAGACGGGGATTTCATCAAGGGATTCCATGCAAAGTGCGACATCGATGCCGAGAAGCGCTATATCATGCATTTCCCGCAGGATGACACGATCATTTCCGTCAACTCCGGTTACGGCGGAAACGTTCTGCTCGGGAAGAAGTGCTTCGCGCTGCGCATCGCCTCCTGCCTCGGGAAAAGAGAGGGTTGGATGGCGGAGCACATGCTCATTTTGGGCGTGACCTATCCCGACGGGACCAAGCGTTATGTGGCGGCGGCATTCCCCTCTGCCTGCGGAAAGACCAATCTTGCCATGCTCATTCCGCCCAAGCATTATCTCGATCGGGGATACAAGGTGGAGACGGTGGGCGACGACATCGCCTGGATCCGCGTCGGAAAGGACGGCAGGCTCTGGGCGGTCAATCCGGAAAACGGGTTCTTCGGCGTTGCGCCCGGCACCAACGAGAAGAGCAATCCCAACGCGCTCGCGGCGACGAAGAGGGACACGATCTTCACCAACGTGGCGATCAATCCCGAAGACAACACCGTATGGTGGGAGGGGCTGAGCAAGCCGGCTCCCGCGCATCTGATCGACTGGCTGGGCAACCCGTGGACTCCCGAGAGCGGCGTGAAGGCGGCGCATCCCAATTCGAGATTCACTGCGCCCGCAAAGACCTGTCCCTGTCTTTCGCCTGAGTTCGATTCCAAAGAGGGCGTGCCGCTCGACGCGATCATCTTCGGCGGGAGAAGAGCGACTACGACGCCGCTCGTCTATCAGTCCCGCGATTGGAATCACGGCGTGTTCGTCGGGTCGGTCATGAGTTCGGAGACGACCGCGGCGGCGACCGGCGCGGTCGGCGTGCTGCGCCACGATCCCATGGCGATGAAACCCTTCTGCGGCTATCATATGGCGGATTATTTCGGACATTGGATCGAGATGGGCAAGAAAGCTTCCAACCTTCCCAAGATCTTTAATGTCAACTGGTTCCGCACGAACGAGAAAGGCGAATTCCTCTGGCCCGGATTCGGCGACAACATGCGCGTGCTCGAATGGATCCTGAAGCGCTGTGCGGGGACAGTAGAAGCGCGCGAGACGGCGATCGGATATGTCCCCTATGCCGAGGATATCGATCTGGAGGGCCTGGACATGACGCAGGAGGATCTGGAGAACATCCTCTATATCGACAAGGCGCGCTGGAGTGCGGAAGCGGATGAGATCGCGGAATATTATAAGCAGTTCGGCGACAGATTGCCCGCGGAACTGAGCGAGAGTCTTGCGACGCTCAAGAAAAATTGCGAAGAGTGACCGATAGCGCTCCGAAGATCAAAAGAATCGACGGACGTCCCGATTATGGCGGGGCGTCCGTTTTTTGTATAACTTTCTCAGACAGTCCGTGAAGCCGAGATCGGCTCTGCCGAGGGAGAGAAAGAGGAGAAGAGAGGGAAACGGCAGAAAGGCAAAAGGAAAGAAAAAGCCTGGTGAAACGAGCAAACAGAGCAGCAAAAAGAAAGAAGAGTCAAAGACGGATTTGCCGATGCGAAACAAAAGATGCACGAACGGTCCGTTTGCGGGCAGTGCAACCTATGCGTGGCCGGCAGGCAAAAAACGCAGTTGCGCCGTGACAGGAAACAAGGGTTGTGGCTGAAAAATAAAAACCGCGTGTTATGTACGCGGAGGATTGTGCGGCGGAGAGAAGGAGACGGGAGGAGCGCGCATAAAGGAAGGGATTTTCCGCATAATGACTTGCAGGAGGATTGTTATGAAAGCTACGGGAATTGTGCGGAGGATCGACGAACTGGGCAGAGTCGTGATTCCTAAGGAGATACGGCGCACGCTGCGCATTCGGGAAGGGGATCCGCTGGAACTGTTCACCGAACGGGACGAGCTGATGCTCAAGAAGTATTCCCCGATCGCGAGCATCGAGCAGTTTGCGCGGGGGACCGTTAAGTCGCTCGGCGAGCAGAGCGGATACATTGCCGTGATCTGCGACACCGACGAAGTGCTGCAGGCGAGCGGGCAGGGGAGAAAGGAACTGACGGGAAAGGCGCTCTCCGAAAAAATGACGCAGGTGATGCTGTCGCGCAGGAGCTATCTTGCCAACAAGGCGGAAGGCGGAGATATCCTTCCCGTTGCAGCCGATTCGGAACTTGCGGTCACGGCGCAGATCATCGTGCCCGTCGTATCGGGCGGAGATTGTCTCGGCGCAGTGGTGCTGCTTTCGGGAGAGGAGGGCGCCGTCATGGAAAACTCCGCCGTAAAACTTGCGCGGCTTACGGCAGACATCATCGCCAATCAGTTCGAATGAATCTGCGCCGCGCCCGATTTCTCAAAAATGCGGCGGTGATTTCCCTGGGCGGACTGTTCGCAAAGGTCATCGGCGTCTTCTACCGCATTCCGCTTGCAAATTTGCTCGGCGGATACGGCATGGGACTGTATCAGATGGCCTATCCGCTCTTTTGTCTGCTTCTCACCTTTTCTTCGGCGGGGATCCCCGCCGCACTGGCCCGCATGGTGGCGAGGGAAGAGGCGGCGGGCAGGGCGGGAAAGCGCTCTTCGGACGGTGCGCTGCGCCTTTTTTTCTGCGTCGGATTGTCCGCCGCAGTTTTGATGTGTCTCATTGCGCCGGGGATGAGCAGACTGCAGGGGGAAGCCGCGCTTCTTCCCGCCTATCTTGCGCTCGCGCCTTCTGTGCTGCTTGTCGCGCTCCTTGCCGTTTTGCGCGGATATTTTCAGGGAAAAAGCGATATGAAACCCACCGCCTTTTCCGAGATTGTCGAACAGCTCGTCAAAGCATGCGCAGGACTCTGTCTCGCGCAAAGGTTTTCTTCCGATCCCGTCCGTGCCGTGACCGGCGCGCTCTTCGCCGTCACGCTGTCCGAAACGGCGGCGCTCGGGGCGCTCTGGATCCGCTACCGCAGAGAGAGGTCGGTGCCCGATCTGCGCAAGTTGCGCGGCGCGGGCGAGGTGTTTTTTTCCGTCTTTCCCGTCATGGCCGCGGCCGCGATCCTGCCCCTGTCTCAGATGGCGGACAGCGTGACGATCATTCGGTTGCTCGGAGGGGGAAAAGAGGCGATCGTACGGTACGGGTTGTTTGCGGGAAGCGCGCTCGCGCTTGCGGGATTTCCCGCTACGGCGTGCAGCGGATTGTCTGCGGCGTCCGTCCCGCTGCTGTCCGGCGGCGGAACGGACGCGAAAGAGGGGGAGCGCCGCGCCCTCTTTTCGCTGTGTGCGACGCTTGCGCTGGCGCTGCCCTGCGCGGCGGGGCTGTTGTGCTTTGCCCGTCCGATCGTTTCCCTGCTCTATCCCTCGTTGGACGGGGCGGAGCGCGCGCTGCTGATCGACCTGCTGCGACTGCTCTCCGTTTCGGCTTTGGCGCTTGCGGGGACGGAGACTCTCGCCGCCTGTCTCACCGGACTGGGCAGGGCGCGGCGCGCGGCACTGGCCATGCTGATCGCCGTCTTGATCAAGTTTTTCCTGCAATGTCTGCTCGTACCCCGCTTTTCCGTGCTCGGCGCCGCGATCGCCGCAAACGGGTGTTATTTGGTTGCTTTTTTCCTCGATTTGTTCTATACTGTTACAAAAAAACAGGGAAGGCGATATGATCACAATCATCGGATTGGGAACGGAAAAGGGGGACGTGAGCAGCCGCGCGATCGAAGCGATGAGACGCGCGGACAAAGTGCTTGTGCGGAACGCATCGCCTGTCTGCGCGGAGAGTTTGCGGGAGGCGGGCATTGAGTTTGAATCTCTCGACTTTGTCTACGAAAAGAGCAGAAATTTCGATACGCTGACCAGAAATCTTGCCGCGGAGATCGCAAAAAGGGCAGAGGGAGTCTCTCTTTGCTACTGCGTGGAGGGCGGCGTGACCGAAGACCGCACGGCGGAACTGCTCCGCCGCGGAAGGGAGATCTGCGTCATCGAAGGGGTGTCCAAGGCGGCGTCCGCCGCGGCGCGGGCGGGGCTTTGCGGGAGCTATACCGCCGTGTCCGCCTATGAGGCGGGAACGCGCAAAACGCTGCTTCCCCTCGTGATTTACGACCTGACCGATCGGGAACTTGCCTCAGACGTCAAGCTGCTGCTTGCGGAGCGCTTCGGGGACGAGGCGCCCGCCTGCTATATCTGCGGCGGTACGGTGCGGAAGATCGCTCTGTACGAAGCGGACAGACAGGAGGAGTACGGGAGCGGGGCGGCACTCGTGGTATACGATACTCCTCTGCTCGAAAAAAAACGGTTTGATCTGGAGGACTTTCTCGCCATTCTGCGCCGTCTGCGCGCTCCGGACGGCTGTCCGTGGGATCGGGTGCAGACGCATGAGTCTATCCGCCTCAACGGCGTGGAGGAGATGTACGAGCTGGTGGACGCGATCGACAGCGGCGATCCCGAAAAGATGTGCGAAGAGGCGGGAGACGTGCTGATGCAGGCGGCATTTCATACTCTCATCGAGGAGGAGAAGGGGAATTTTACGATGACGGATGTGTTGAGCGAAGTCTGCGAAAAGCTCATCACCCGGCATACCCATGTCTTCGGAAAAGAAACGGCGTCGGGCGCGGAGGGCGCGCTCTCCGTATGGGACAGGAATAAAATGACGGAAAAGCATCAGACGACCTTTTCCGATGCGGTCAACGACGTGCCGCTCTGTTTTCCTGCGCTCCTGCGGGCGCAGAAGATCTGCAAACGAACGGAGAAGGGGGGGTGGAAATTCTCCGACGAAGAGAGCGCGGAGCAGCGTATTCGTTCCGCGGTTGCGGAAGTGCGGAGATTGCATGCGGCGGGCCGCGTGGTCTCTCCCGCGCTCGGCGAGGCGCTTTTGGGGATGGCGTGGCTGGGGCGCGCGACGGATGCGGAATGCGAGCAGGCGCTGGCAGACGCGGCAAAACGGATGCAGAGGGAATATACGGCGTTTGAGGCGCGCGTGCGGGCGGACGGAAAAGATGTAAACGCACTCACGGAAGCAGAGTTTTTGCAATATTACAAAACGGAGAAGGGTGATGTGGAACCGTCTTGAAGTCGCGCATCTGACCTTGAAAAACAATGTCTTTTTGGCGCCGCTGGCGGGATATACCAATTACCCTTTTCGCAAAATGTGCATCGGGCTGGGCGCCGGGCTGACCTTTACCGAGATGACGAGTTGCAAGGGGCTGCTTTACGGAAACGAGGAGACGCGCCGCCTGCTTCAATGCGGGGAGGAGTCTCCGAAAGCGGCGCAGATCTTCGGTTGCGATCCCGACATCATGCGCGCCGCCTGCGAGAGCGAGGCACTTTCCCCCTACGACCTCATCGACATCAACATGGGCTGCCCCATGCCGAAGATCGTGGGAAACGGCGAGGGGAGCGCGCTCATGGAAAATTTCCCGCTCGCGGAGAAGGTGATCTCCGCCTGCGTCAGAAGCGGCAAGCGCATTTCCGTCAAATTTCGCGTCGGTGTGCGGCGCGGGGATCGGATGGCCGCAGAGTTCGCAAAGCTGTGCGAGGGGGCGGGAGCCTGCATGATCACCGTTCACGGCAGGACGCGCGACATGATCTATGCAGGGGAGCCGGACTTTGCGCAGATCGCGGAGGCGAAGCGGGCGGTGCGCCTTCCCGTCATTGCGAACGGAGGGATTTTTTCCCGTGACGACGCGCAGGCGATGCTGGAAAAGACGGGGGCAGACGGGGTGATGGTCGCCCGCGCCGCACTGTTCCGTCCGCAGATCTTCTGCGACATCCTGGGAACGCCCGCGCCCTCTCTGCGGGAGATCTTTTTTCCGCAGCTTGAGGAGACGCTTGCGCTCTTCGGGGAGCGCTTTGCGCTGGTGTTCATGCGTAAGATGGGTGCGTTTTACTGCAGGGGGAAACGGGGCGCCGCAGAATTCAAGCGCAGGTTTTTTTCCGCCGGTTCCATCGGAGAACTGCGTGCGGTCGCGGAGGAGGCGTTTCCGTTTCCTGAGGAAAAATGATTGCTTTTTAATTCGGCTCAGAGGGGAAACGGGCGGGGCGTGTATCCCCCCGTCAAAACAGGGGAGAAAGGGCGTGAAGGACGGATTTCGCGCCTTTTTTTGTGTCCGAAAGAAAAAAACCGTACTTTTTCATAAAAAACACTGTACTTTTTTCCCCTCATCTGATATAATATAGCATATAAATTGTCGCGCGCGCATGCGCGCGTGCGTTGGAGGAAGTATGGCGGAACGGGTCGAAGGCGCATACGGCGCCGAACAGATACAGGTGCTCGACGGACTGGAACACATCCGCAAGCGCCCGGGGATGTATATCAGCTCCACCGATGAAAAAGGACTGCATCATCTGGTGAGCGAGGTCGTGGACAACTCCATCGACGAGGCGCTCGCCGGCTACTGCACGCAGATCGAAGTGACGATCCATGCAGACGGTTCCTGTACGGTCGAGGACAACGGGCGCGGCATTCCCACCGAGATCCATCCCAAGGAGGGGATCTCCACGGTGGAGGTCGTCTTTACCAAGGTCAACGCCGGCGGCAAGTTCGGGGGCGATTCGGGATATAAGGTGTCGAGCGGGCTGCACGGCGTCGGAGTGAAGGCGGTCAACGCGCTTTCGGAGTGGCTGGAGGCGGAAGTCAGCCAGAACGGGCACGTCTACAAACAGGTCTACAACCGCGGCGTTCCCCAGCGCGCGCTGCAGATCGTCGGGGAGACGGAAAAGACGGGGACCAAGGTGACGTTCTATCCGGACGCGGAGATCTTCGAGACGATCGTCTTCCGCTACGAGACGCTGAAGGCGCGCCTTAAGGAACTTGCGTTTCTCAACAAGGGCCTGAGGATCACGCTTACCGACAACCGCGGCGAAAAGCCGAGGACGGACAGCTTCCGTTACGAGGGAGGGATCCGCGAGCTGGTGGAAGAGATCAACAAGGGCAACGAAGTGCTGTTTCCCGAACCCCTCTATTTTGAGGAGCAAGACGGCACGACGGTGTGCGAGATCGCTCTGCAATACAATGAAAGTTATAACGAGATCGTGTATTCCTACGCCAACAACGTCAACACGGTGGACGGGGGAACGCACGTCGAAGGGCTCAAACTCGCCCTGACCAAAGTCATCAACGATGCGGGCAAACGGCTCAACCTGCTCAAGGAGAGCGATCGGCTCTCCGGCGAGGACGTGCGGGAGGGCATTACCGCCGTTGTCTCTGTCAAGCTGGAAAACGCACAGTTTGAATCGCAGACCAAGGACAAACTCAACAACAGTTATATCCGAACGTTTGTCTCCAAATGCGTCGCCGAGCGTTTCGGAACATACATCGAAGAGCACCCGCAGGAGGCGCGGGAGCTGGTGCTTCGCTGCATTACGGCGCAGAAGGCGCGGGATGCGGCGCGCAACGCGCGCGAACTGACGCGGCGCAAGGGAATTCTGGAAAACACCACGCTGCCGGGGAAACTCGCGGATTGCTCGGATAAGCGTCCCGAGCTGTGCGAGATCTATATTGTCGAGGGAGATTCCGCAGGCGGAACGGCGAAACAGGGCAGGGATCGGAGGTTTCAGGCGATCCTGCCTCTGCGCGGAAAAATTTTGAACGTGGAGAAGGTAAGGCTGAACCGCGTGCTGGAAAATGCGGAGATCAAGGCGATGATCACGGCGTTCGGCTGCGGAATTTTGGACGATTTCGACGAGAGCAAGCTCCGTTACGACCGCATCATCTCCATGACGGATGCAGACGTCGACGGCGCGCATATCCGCATTCTGCTCTTTACCTTTCTCTTCCGCTATATGCGTCCGCTCATCGAACACGGGCACGTTTATTCCGCGATGCCGCCCCTGTACAAGGCGAGCGTCAAAGGAAAGGAAGACGTCTATCTCTATTCGGAGGAGGAAAAGATCCTCTGCGACGCGGCGAACAACAATAAGGTGGAATATCAGCGCTATAAGGGGCTGGGAGAGATGAGCACCGAGCAGCTTTGGGAGACGACGATGAATCCTGCGACGCGTACGTTGGTCAAAGTGCGTATGCAGGACGCGGTAGAGGCAGACAAGATGTTCACCATCCTCATGGGGGAGAGCCCCGCGCTTCGGCGGCAGTTCATTGAAGAGAACGCCACGCTGGTGAAGGACCTCGACGTATAAGGAGAGAAGTATGGCAAAGAAAGAGACAAGTCCGGAACTGACGGAGGAATTCAAAAAGACGCTTGCGATGACCAAAGTCCTCGACGTGGAAGTGGACGAGGAGCTCAAGCGTTCCTTTATCGCCTATGCGATGGCGGTCAACAAGTCGCGCGCCATTCCCGACGTGCGGGACGGGCTCAAGCCCGTGCATCGCAGAATTCTGTATTCCATGCACGAGATGGGGCTGTATAACGACAAGGCATATCGCAAATGCGCGCGTATTGTCGGCGACGTGCTCGGTAAATTTCATCCGCACGGCGACTCGTCCGTTTACGATGCGCTTGTACGTCTTGCGCAGGATTTTTCGATCAATTTCCCGCTTGTAGACGGGCACGGAAACTTCGGATCCGTGGACGGAGATCCCCCCGCGGCAATGCGCTATACCGAGGCGCGTCTCTCCAAACTTGCGGCCGAGATGCTCCGCGATCTCGATAAGGAGACGGTGGACTTTTTCCCCAATTTCGACGGAAATGAGACGGAGCCCGCCGTTCTGACCGCGCGGTTTCCCAACCTGCTTGTCAACGGTTCGGACGGGATCGCCGTCGGCATGGCGACGAATATTCCGCCGCATAATCTTGCGGAGGTCATCGACGGAACGGTTGCACTGATCGAGAATCCGGAGATCACCGTCGACGAACTCATGGAGTACATTCCCGCGCCCGATTTTCCCACGGGCGGCATCATCATGGGGCGAGGAGGGATCCGGAAGGCATACCGCACGGGACAGGGCAATATCATCATCCGTTCCAAGTGCGAGATCGAAGAATACGGTTCCGGCGCGAATCTGCGCACCCGCATCGTCGTGACGGAGATCCCCTACCAGATCAATAAGGCGCAGCTGATCGAGACGATCGCCAATATGGTGCGCGATAAGCGGCTGGAAGGGATTGCGGATATTCGGGAGGAATCGGGCAGAGAGGGGCTGCGCATCGTCATCGAGTGCAAGAAGGATGCGAACGCGCAGGTCGTGCTCAATTCTCTCTATAAACACACCAATTTGCAGATCTCCGACGGCATCATTTTGCTTGCGCTTGTCGAAAACGGAACAGAGCCCCGCGTGCTCAACCTCAAAGAGATTCTTACCTATTATCTGGCGCATCAGCGTGAAGTCATTTTGCGCCGCACGCGGTTCGAACTGAACAAAGCGGAAGAACGCGCGCATATCGTCGAGGGGTTGGTCCTTGCGCTTGCGAACATTGACGAAGTGATCCGAATCATCAAGGAGTCCAAGGATAAGTTTGAGGCGGCGGAACGGCTCATGCAGTCTTTTGAATTGTCCGACCGGCAGGCGAACGCGATTCTCGAAATGCGGCTGCAGCGGCTCACCTCTCTCGAAGTGGAAAAGCTGCAGGAAGAACTTGCCGCTCTGCGCGCGACGATCGAAGACCTGAAGGATATCCTCGCAAGCGAGGCGCGGGTGCTGGAAATCATCAAGACCGATCTGCTTGCGATCAAGGCAAAGTATCCCTCCGCGCGCAAAACGGAGATCGCCGTCGACTACGGCGAGATCGAGGACGAGGACCTCATCGACGAAGAGGATGTCGTCATTTCTATGACGCACGGCGGATATATCAAACGCTATCCCGTTGCGGAATACAAAGCGCAGAACCGCGGAGGAGTCGGAATCACGGGACATCGGCCCAAAGAGGATGATTTCGTCGAGCAGATGTTCGTCTGTTCGACGCACAAGCCCATTCTGCTCTTTTCCAATTACGGAAAAGTGTATTCGATAAAAGGATATCAGATCCCGGAGGCAAACCGCACCTCGCGCGGACGGGCGATCGTCAACATCGTGCAGCTCAATGCGGGCGAAAAGATCGCCGCCGTTCTGCCCGTGCTCGAAAACGGCACAGGGTATCTCGTGATGGCGACCAAACGCGGAATCATCAAGAAGACCAGGACGAGCGAATTCGATCGCATCATGCGGAGCGGAAAGATCGCGATCAACATCACGAAAGGCGACGAGCTGATCGGCGTGCAGTTCGCGACGGGAGAGGATCAGATCATGGTCGCAAGCCGCTCCGGCAAGTGTATCCGTTTCCCCGAGACGGACGTGCGTCCCATGGGAAGGGATACGACGGGCGTTCGCGCCATGTCGCTGACCGAAGGGGACGAAGTCGTGGATATGCTCGTATTGCGGGATGGATGCGATATTCTTACCGTCTCCGAAAACGGATACGGAAAACGCACTTCGCCCGAAGATTACCGTGTGCAATCGCGGGGCGGAAAGGGAATCAAGGCGGGGATCTTCAATGAGAAAACGGGCGCTCTCGTCAACATGAAACTGGTGACCGACGCGGACGACCTCATGCTGGTTTCGTCGGCAGGCATTCTTATCCGCATGCACGCGGAGGCGATCTCCCGCATCGGGAGGAACACGCGCGGCGTGCGTCTGATGAACCTCAGAGAAGGGACGGTTGCAACGGTTGCGATCACGGAAAAGGACGACAAGGCGGAAGTCGCAGCGCCCGAGGAGACGGCGGCGGATCTTTCCGAAGAGGAACTTGTTTCCGTTCCGGACGCGGAGGAAGAAGGGGAGGTTGCTCCTTCCGTTCCGACTGCGGAAAAGGACAGCGAAGAGGATTAAATGCGATTGCCCGAGCGCCGCGCGGCGTTCGGGTATTTTTTTCAAATTCGGATCGGGAAAGAAAAAGTGCCTGCAAAAGAGAAGAAAAGAGTGAAAAAAGTTTTCGAAAGGGCTTGAAATTTCGGGATAAATGTTGTACAATAAAGCGGTAAATTCCGTTTGGATAATTTTGTAAAAAATCAGGAGGAACGTTTCATGGCAAAGAAGTATTGTTACCTTTTTACGGAAGGCAACGCGAAGATGCGTGAATTGCTCGGCGGGAAGGGATCCAATCTTGCGGAGATGACCAACATCGGTCTTCCCGTTCCGCAGGGGTTCACGATTTCGACCGAAGCGTGCACGCAGTATTATGAGGACGGCAGGCAGATCAACCCGGAAATTCAGGCAGAGATCATGCAGTACGTCGACAAGATGGAGGAAATCTGCGGCAAGAAATTCGGCGACAAGGAAAACCCCCTGCTTGTCTCCGTCCGTTCCGGCGCGAGAGCTTCCATGCCCGGCATGATGGACACCATTCTCAATCTCGGCCTCAATGAAGAAGTCGTCGAGACCATCGCGGCGAAGTCCGGCAATCCTCGTTGGGCTTGGGACTGCTACAGAAGATTTATCCAAATGTTCTCCGACGTCGTCATGGAAGTCGGAAAGAAATATTTTGAAAAGCTCATCGACGCGATGAAGGAGAAGAAGGGCGTCACGCAGGACGTCGAGCTCACCGCGGAAGATCTCAAGGAGCTGGCGAATCAGTTCAAGGCAGAATATAAGAATCAGCTCGGAAAGGATTTTCCCACCGATCCCAAGGAACAGCTCTTCGAGGCGATCAAGGCGGTGTTCCGTTCGTGGGACAACCCCCGTGCGAACGTCTACCGTATGGACCACGACATTCCTTACAGCTGGGGTACGGCGGTCAACGTGCAGATGATGGCGTTCGGCAACATGGGCGACAACTGCGGAACCGGTGTTGCGTTCACGCGCAATCCCGCGACCGGAGAGAAGGGGCTCATGGGCGAATTCCTCACCAATGCACAGGGCGAGGACGTCGTTGCGGGCGTTCGCACGCCCATGCCCATCGCCAAGATGGCGGAAGTGTTCCCCAAGGTCTACGAGCAGTTCCAGGAAGTGTGCAAGATCCTTGAAAATCACTATCGCGACATGCAGGACATGGAGTTCACCGTCGAAAACGAGAAACTCTACATGCTTCAGACGAGAAACGGCAAGCGCACTGCGGCGGCGGCGATCAAGATCGCGTGCGATCTGATCGACGAGGGCATGATCACCGAACAGGAAGCGCTCATGCAGATCGACGCGAAGTCGCTCGATATGCTTCTGCATCCGCAGTTCGATCCCAACGCGCTCAAGGCGGCGGACAAAAACAACGTCGTGGGGAAGGGCATCGCCGCTTCTCCCGGCGCGGCTGCGGGAACCATCGTGTTTACGGCAGAGGACGCGGTTGCGGAAGGCAAGAAGGGAAAGAAAGTGGTGCTCGTCCGTCTTGAGACCTCTCCCGAGGACATCGAAGGTATGAAGTACGCACAGGGTATTCTCACCGTCCGCGGAGGACAGACCTCCCACGCGGCCGTCGTGGCGCGCGGCATGGGAACCTGCTGCGTCTCCGGTTGCGGCGACATTAAAATGGACGAGGAAAACAAGCAGTTCACGCTGGCTGGAAAAGTTTATAAAGAGGGCGACGGCATTTCGCTCGACGGTTCCACGGGAAAGATTTACGATTGCATCATTCCCACCGTTCCCGCCGATCCCAACAGCGGATATTTCGGCCGCATCATGGAGATGGCGGACAAATACAAGGCGCTCGGCGTGCGGACCAATGCGGATACGCCCAAGGACGCGAAGCAGGCGGCGGCGTTCGGCGCGCAGGGCATCGGACTTTGCCGTACCGAGCACATGTTCTTCGGCGAAGGCCGCATCGAGCCTTTCCGTGAGATGATCTGTTCAGAGACGGTTGAGGAGCGCGAAGCTGCGCTTGCCAAGATCGAGCCCATGCAGCAGGCAGATTTCGAGGGATTGTTCGAGGCGCTCGGCGGATATCCCGTTACCATTCGGTTCCTGGATCCTCCGCTTCATGAGTTTGTCCCCACGGAGGAAGCGGACATTGAAGCGCTTGCCAAGGCGCAGAACAAGACGGTTGCGCAGATCAAACAGATCATTTCCGATCTGCACGAGTTCAATCCGATGATGGGGCATCGCGGATGCCGTCTTACCGTTACCTATCCCGAAATTGCCGTGATGCAGACGAATGCGGTGATCAAGGCTGCGCTCGCAGTCAAGGGCCGTCATCCCGATTGGGATATTGTTCCCGAGATTATGATCCCGCTGACCGGCGAAGTCAAGGAAATGAAGTTTGTCAAGGATATCGTCGTCAAAACGGCAGACGAAGTCATCGCTAAGGCTGGCATCGAGCTTAAGTACGAGGTCGGCACCATGATCGAAATTCCTCGTGCTGCGCTCACTGCGGATGAAATTGCGAAAGAAGCGGAGTTCTTCTGCTTTGGAACAAACGATCTCACGCAAATGACATTCGGATTCTCGCGTGACGATGCCGGAAAATTCCTTCCCGCATACTATGCGAACAAGATCTACGAGTCCGATCCGTTTGCGCGTTTGGATACGATCGGCGTCGGCAAGCTGATGAAGATGGCGGTTGAGCTCGGAAGATCGACTCGTTCCGAGTTGCATTGCGGAATTTGCGGCGAGCATGGCGGCGATCCTTCCTCCATTGAGTTCTGTCATGAGATCGGTCTCGATTATGTCTCCTGCTCTCCGTTCCGCGTGCCGATCGCGCGTCTTGCGGCAGCACAGGCTGCGATCAAGAACAGCTAAGATCCGCATGATTAAAACCAAACGGGCGTACCGCATGTGCGGTGCGTCCGTTTTTTATAAATCCGAAAATGGATGCACAGGAACACAGCGCTTTGACTAAAGTGTATCGTATGTGCTTGCAATATGCGGTGTTGCAGGCAATAAAGTTGACAAGCGCATGCGCGGCATGGTAGCATAAAGCAGACCGAAACGGAGACGAGCTTATGCGCGGTATCATCCTCTATGGGAGCTGTTATGGAACAACACAGAAGTATGCCCGGCAGTTTGCCCGGGAAACCGGTTTGCCGTGTTTTCCCTGCAAGCAGGCGGACGAGGCGCGGGATGCGGATACGCTCGTGTACTTCGGCGGGCTGTATGCCGGGGGCGTTTTAGGGCTTTCGAAAACGATCCGAAGCCTCCCGAATGCAGCAAATATGCGGCTTTTGATCGTGACTGTGGGACTTGCGGATCCGCAGGACCCCGTAAACGTGCAAAATATCCGTACCGCGCTACAAAGGCAGCTTCCGAAAGACGTTTTTTCCCGCGCGCAGATCTTTCACCTGCGCGGTGGGATAGATTATTCCCGGCTGTCGCGCGGGCACAAAGCAATGATGGCACTATTGTATCATCACGATAAGCGCCTGCCGCCCGAAAAGCAGAGCGCGGAGTCACGGGCGATCGTGGAAACGTATAACAGCAAGGTCGATTTTTTTGATACAGAGGCGCTGGGAACGATACGCCGTGCTTTGGAAACGGTTTGAAGAACCTGCCCTTTCTCATAAGAAAACCCCGCCCCGCAGCGTTGAACTGAACCAGTAAAACTGGACAATAGACAAAACCCCCCTGATGTAGGATAATAACTACATCAGGGGGGATTCATATGAGCAAACGCAGATACACGAATATGTTAGTCTTACTGCCAGAAATAGA
>CALVZL010000027.1 GCA_944372525.1 uncultured Clostridia bacterium | reverse complement strand
CTGTATGCTTTATTTCATTTTTCACGGTAAAAACCTCCTTGTATTTTAAGTGATGCGGTCGCCAAACCTTCACTTATTTTAACACGGAGGTTTTTATTTACTAAAGTATTTTTTATTGTCCCCCAGTTCTACTGGGGGTTTATTCATGCTAAAGCGCCAACCACTGCCGGACCCGCGGAACGTCCGCGGGTCCGAAAATAAAAAAACCCAATCCGAACCAAACCGTTCGTCTCGGGTTTTTTGGTGGACCTGCGCAGAATTGAACTGCGGTCTTACAAGGTTCCTTTGCGGACACTACACGCTTAGTCTGTGATCGATCTCGCCGACGGGCGGTCCACAGACAGACGTACCGACGGCATATCTCCGAAATTGCATCTTCGTTCGGGGGAGATCCGCCGACCGAAGACGTTCCCTGCTCAGATGACGCCCTGTTTTCGGCCACAGGAAACCGAAAACGGACGGGGCTCAACTATGTTAAGCCGCAAGCGCTACGCGGCGCGAAGCGCGCGCAGCGACAGATCTTCTGCTTTTTTTGTCAGCATTTAATTTGTTTCCGTTTTTACGGAGCCGAGCCTCCGGCGTGCGTCCGACAAAATCCGCTTGCAATCGAATCCGAAACAGGCCCGCTTGAAGATCCTTGCCATCATTATATGTCGGCGGGCGGAGAATGTCAAGCGATCTGCGCTTCCTTCCCCGTTCCCGCCCGCCGGCTTTCAAACATTATGCCTTCAGATATTTTTCGAGCAGCCTGGTCTGTCCCGCGGTGAAGTCTGCCAACTCGTCGGGAGTGAGCGGCTGGAAAGCAAGCATCGCCAAATAATAGATCTGCCTTACCGCGGTCTTTTTCGTCTCCTCGTCCGCCTCTTTCAGCCCGCAAACGGCGGGATTGGACAGGTTGACGATCAAGGTCAGATCCTGTGCGGAATCTCCCATCTGATAAAAGGTGTTCATCTCCGACATCCTGCGCATAAATTCCGACGCGTTGACGATCGCGGGAACTTCCGCATCCTTGAGGCGCTCTGTCTTGATCTTAATCTTCTTCTCGGACAGGCATTCGGAGAAAATTGTCTCGAGCTCCTTATCCTCCGCATCGTTTTCCTCCTTCAGCGCACCCGCCACATCCGCATCGATCCGCAGGAAACGGACCTGTCCGGAGTTCTTGTATTCGAGATAGCTGATGAAATGGGAATCGATGAACGTATCGCAGATAATGGCATCCAATCCGGCATCGCGGAACATCTTGATATACTGCGCTTGCTTCTTTTCGTCGGAAACATAATAGACAGCAGCGGGTTCTTTGCCGGATTTTAACTCTTCCTCGGAGAGTTTTTCCCCGAAATAACTTTCAATGGGCCGATATTCTCCTGCAAGATTTTTGAAGATCACAATCCCCTTCGCTTTGTCGTAAAATCCGTCGTCTTTGATACAGCCGAACTTGACAAAGGTCGAAAGGTCTTTCCAGCAATCCTCGTACTTCTTCTTATCCTCCCGATAGAACTCATTGAGCTTATCCGCCACTTTCTTGGTGATGTGCTTTGCGATCTTGCGTACCTGCGCATCGTTCTGCAGGAAGGAACGGGAGACATTGAGCGGAATATCGGGGCAATCGATTACGCCGTTGAGCAACATCAGAAACTCGGGAATGACCTCCTTGATGTTGTCGGCAATAAATACCTGATTGCAATAGAGCTTGACCTGTCCTCTCTCCAGCTCCACCTGTTTCCTGACTTTCGGAAAATAGAGAATCCCTTTGAGTCGGAACGGATATTCCATATTCAGATGGATCCAGAAAAGCGGTTCGTTGAAATCCGAGAAGGTTTCCCGATAGAACGTCTTGTATTCCTCTTCCGTACACTCTTTCGGCTGTTTCAGATAGAGCGGAGACGTCGTATTGACGGGTTTCTCTTCCTTCTTATCGTCCTTTTTGTCTTCTTCGGCGCCCGATTCCCTGGGATTCAGATAAATCTCGTAGGGCATAAAGGAACAGTATTTCGCAAGCAGACGGCGGATCGTGCCCTCGTTCAAGAAGTCCTTTTCTCCCTCGGCAATGTGCATGACGACCTTCGTCCCGCGCGTCTCTTTGTCGCAATCGCCGATCGAGTAAGTGCTGTTCCCGTCCGATTCCCAGTGCACCCCTTTGCTTCCCGGAAGATAGGACTTTGTGAAGATCTCAATATCATCAGAAACCATATAGGCAGAATAAAAACCCAGACCGAAATGGCCGATGATTCCCTCTCCGCCCGCTTTTTCATATTTTTCGACAAAATCCGCCGCGCCGGAGAAAGCGATCTGCGTAATATAATTCTCCACTTCTTCCTCTGTCATGCCGATGCCGTTGTCTTCGACGGTCAGCGTTCCAGCCTCTTTATCCGTCCGTACAACAATACGATATGCGTCTTCTTTCTGCGCTTCGCCCAAATCGACGAGCTTCTGATACTTCGTGATCGCATCGGAAGCATTTGCAACGATCTCCCGAAGAAAAATGTCCTTGTCGGAATAGAGCCATTTTTTGATGATCGGCATCATGTTCTCGCTTGCAATGCGAATATTTCCCTGTCTTTCCATAAAACCAGTCTCCTTATACGCTACTGCGGTAAAGCCGTAGATAAATCATATTGATTATAAACGAAAAAATCCGCCGTTAAGCGGATTTTTTTCATTTCATCTGTTTACTTGTCTTCTTCGTCAAGATGGAGCATTTCGGCAATCGAAGCACCGCCGTAGCCGCCTTCGTTCCATTCTCTGTATTCGTCGGGCTCTTCCGCCTGCGTATAGCCTCTCCTGCCGCCCTTTTTGCCGCCTTTTTGACGGGTATTCTCCCGCTCGGGCCGCTGCTCTGCAGCGCGATATTCGGGTTCCGGCTTGGGCTGAAGCGCCTTGATCGAAAGCGTGATTTTCTTCTCAGCGGGATTGAAGGCAAGGATCTTCGCATCCACTTCTTCTCCGATCGAAAGCACGGAAGTGGGATTCTCAAGCCACTCGTGCGAGATCTGAGAAACATGCACAAGACCGTCTACTCCGGGTTCCAACTCAACAAACGCGCCGAACGGAACGATGCGGACCACCTTTCCGTGCACGATATCACCTTCCGCATATTTTTCCGCCGCAAGTTCCCAAGGCTGCGGCTGAAGCTGTTTATATCCGATCGAAACTTTCTTGTTTTCACGGTCGATTTTAAGAATTTTGAAGTCGTAGTGCTTGCCGATCTCCAGCACGTCGGTCACGCTCTTAACGCCGACCCAAGAAAGATCGGAAATATGAGCTAGACAATCAAACCCATTGACCGAAACAAACGCTCCGAAGGAAGTAACGCGCTCAACCTTTCCGTTTACGACATCGCCGACTTGCACCGAGTTGAAGAACGCCTCTTCCTTCTCGGCAATTGCCGCCTCGCGAGCTGCCTTTTCCTCTTCGAGGATCACGCGCTGAGAGGCAATGATTTCCTTTCTGCGCTCTTTCCTGATCTCAAGAAGACGCAGACGCAGTTTTTTGCCGACATATTTTTCGAGATCCTTGACATAACCCATGCGGATTTCTTTTGCCGGAACAAACACCGGATAAGTTCCCAACTCTGCCGTCAAACCGCCCTTGTTAAAACCGGTACAAACTACAGAAAAATCCTTTCCCTCTTCGACTTCTTTGAGGAATGCCTCTTCTTCCCGCAGCTTCTTGACCATCTTCTGAGACAGCTTGACTTTGGGAGAAATCTCGGTGACGATCACTTCGATCTCTTCTCCGACCTTTTCCGCATACGCCTCGCGACTGTATTCTTCACAATCCAGTTCGTCTTTGGAAAGCAAAATCTCAAGTTTTCCCGAAGCGGAGACATAGACTCCCTCGTCGGTAGCAGATACAATTTTGGCAGAAAAGATCTGCCCCTTCTTATACCGCTCCTCTTTGCCCATCTCCTCAACGACATCTTTCATGGTCGTTGCCTGAACTTCTGCGCTGTTTTCTTCCATCTTGAAAAGAACCTCCTGAGTTTGCCAATCGGGCGTGCTCGCTCCCGTAATGACCCCTACCCTGTTAAAATTTTTTATTGCATCATATCTGAACGCATCCGCGCTCTCCAGCCATATGACATGCCCGCAATTCGCAGATGCAATTTCATACAGTTTTTCCGTATTGCTGCTGTTCCGACCGCCGAGAACGATCACCGCGTCGGAACTCTTGGATATTTCTTCCGCTTCTAACTGTCGCTGTATAGTAGTATAACAAATTGTCTTAAAAATCTCAACTGTTTTTTGACATACTTTTCGAAGATTTTCCAAAATTTCGATAAATCTTTGCTCGGAAAAGGTCGTTTGCGTCACCAAAACGATTTCTTTGTCTCTCAGCCAGTCCGGAATCTCCTCTGCAGAGGAGCAGACAAGGGCGGGCGACGAAGCCCAACCGATCAGTCCGACCGTCTCGGGATGGGAAGGATGCCCTGCGATGACGATCTGCTTGCCGGCAGCGCTGCGTTCTTCCACGATCTTCTGCGTACGCCGGACAAAGGCACAGGTGCAGTCCACAACGTGCAAAGACCGCCGTTCGCATTCCCGATAGACTTCCTTTCCTACCCCGTGAGAACGGATGAGAAGGGTCGCTCCGTTTGGAACTTCGCTGAGGGAATTCACCATGCGAATACCTCGCTCAGAAACTTTCTTCACGATCTCTTCGTTGTGAATCAACTCACCCAGAATATAAGTATTTTCCGCGGGCACGGTGAGAGCCGTATCGACTGCGCGTCTCACACCCGTGCAAAAACCGCAATGCTTTGCAAGTACAATCTGCATCACTTCTTCTTTTTCTGCCCGGCGCGAAACTCTTCGCGCAGCGCATACAGACGCGCTTTCAGTTTTTCGTCCGCTTCCGTATAGTCGGCCTGCGTCAATTTCCTGTTATAATATTCGGAAAATTCGAACGGCTCCCCGAACATGACGTGCGTTCGCCGGAAAATGCGCGGTCTGTTGCAGATGGCAAAAGGAACGATCGGCGTCTTTGTCTTAATCGCCATGAGAGCAGCTCCCGCGTGAAAAGGCAAAAACTCTTCGTCGGACACCTTATTGCGCGTGCCTTCCGGAAACATCGATACCTTGTCTCCGGACCGCAGCGCCCGAATGGAATCCATGAGCGTACGGACATCGGACCCGTCTCGCATCGCACCGATCACCCCCGCCCGCCTTGCGAAAAACCCGAGGACGGGAGTCTCCAAAATGGATTCTTTTGCGAGAAAATGAATGCCCTCCCGCGTCGTATGCGCGGGATAAAAAACATCCCAAAGGCAGTAGTGGTTTCCAACATAGATAAAGGCCCCTTTGCCGACCCGTTTGTGTCCGTGCAGCTTAAAGGGATACACCAGCGCATGCAGGGGATAGAACAACACCCGCAAAAAATCAATGGTTCCGCTCTTATGCAACCCGTTTTTGTCAACTTTGAAGAGCGGGATCATTCGTTTTTCCGCAGTCTTTTCCCCACGGGAAAGAGCTTTCTTCTCCCGTTCCGACGCTTCGTTTTCCATATCAGATCTTCTCCTGAATTTTTCGTTTTATCGTCTCCAGCACTTCTTCTATCGTCATTTCCGACGTATCGATCTCCACCGCATCGTCTGCCTTTCGGAGCGGCGCAATTGCCCGCGAAGAATCCTGTTCGTCCCGGAAACGAATCTCCCGTTCGATCTCCTCGCAGGAGACGTCGTATCCCTTTGCCCGAAGTTCTTCACAGCGGCGTTTTGCACGCACCTGCGGCGTCGCAGTCAGAAAAAATTTGAAGTCCGCCTCCGGCAAAACATAAGTTCCGATATCCCTGCCGTCGAGCACGCAAGACTGTTTGCCCGCGATCTCCCGCTGTTTTTCCACCATCTTTGCCCGCACCGCCGCAAATTTGGAAACCGCCGAAGCCGCCGCCGTAACCTGCGGACCGCGGATCTGTTCCGAAACGTCCTCCCCGTCGAGAATGGTCTTCTGCTTACCGTCCCGATATTCCACTTCGAGAGAGAGGCCGCGCATCATGTCGCATACGGCAAGTTCGTCGTCCGGATCGATTTTTTCACGGACCGCTTTGAGACCGCATGCCCGATACATCGCTCCCGTATCGAGATAAAGAATATGGCAGCTCTCGGCAAGCGCGCGCGCCAACGTCGACTTGCCGCTTCCCGCGGGACCGTCGATCGCAATGTTATATATGGAAGAAAGATCTTTGCGCAGTCGTTTCGCCTTGCGCAAATACACATGCGTGGGCTGAATATTCCGTTCGACAAACAACATGACGCGGATGCAGAGCGCAAGTCCGCCTTCAATATCCGGCTCCTGTGCGGAAAAGAGCGACGTACTCCCGAATCCCGCTTCCCGCGCCGCTTTCGCGGGATAATAGGCATGGATATCCGACGTACTCGAAAACACCATGCTGACGATCTCATCGCGCTTGAGTTCGTTGCGTTCCACGATCCCCTCCAGCAATTCCTTCACCGCTTTCCGGATCTCCTCTTTGTCGTCCTGTTCTATCGTCGTAGCGCCGCGGATGACCGTCATATTTCGTCTTTTTCCTCCTGCTTTATCCCCAATGCGTCTTAAAATCTTACCCGATCATTATACGCTTTTTTCACAAAAAAGTCAATTCCTTTTTATCATTCATGGAAACGGTTCCTTCTTCCCTCCGGTTTTTCCGAAGCCCCTGCGCTTTCCCCCGCAACATACCCCGTGGAAAAGGCAATTTGGAGATTAAATCCGCCCGTATAGGCGTCAAGATCGAGAACCTCGCCGCAAAAATATAACCCTTTGACCAGTTTGCTCTCCAAAGTACGCGGATTCACCTCATTGAGATTTACGCCGCCCGACGTGACGATCGCCTCCTCAAATCCGCGCAATCCGATCGGCGTAAGAGGAAATTTCTTCAGCAAAGAGACAAGCCGCGCGCGTTCTTCCCTCGTCACGGCGTTTGCCTGACTGAAAGCGGAGATCCCGCTGCGTTCCAGAACATATCCCCCCAATCCGCCCGGAAGCAAGCCGCGCATCACACTCGACATCCTTTCGTTTTTGCGCGCGGAGAGATCGCGGAGCAGACGGTTTTTCAACATTTCCTCGTCCAGCGCAGGCTTAAAATCAAGAAAGAGAGAGAGCTCCTTCATCGGAATGCGGTTGATCTCCGCAGAGAGAGAAAGCACAAGCGGCCCGCTGATTCCGTAATGCGTAAAAAGCAACTCTCCCATGCGGGAAGAAATCGTTTTGTTCCCCCGCAAAGCACAGAGCACGACGTTTTTCAGCGAAATTCCCTGGATAGCGGAGACATCCTCTTTCAGCCGCAATCCCGTGAGCGACGGCACACACTCCGTAACGGTATGCCCCGCCTCCCGCGCCAAAGCCAGCCCGTCCCCCGTCGATCCCGTAGAGGGATAAGAAAGCCCCCCCGTCGCAAGAACAGCCGCATCGCATGTGTATTCCGCCCGATCTGTTGCCACACCCGATATGCCTTCCTCCGAGCGCAAAAACTTTACGACACGCTCGTTGAGACGGATCTCTGCACCCGCCTCGCGCGCCGCAGCCTCCAGCGTACGGGTCACGTCGCTTGCATGATCGGATGCGGGAAACACCCTCTGCCCCCGCTCCGTCTTCAAAGCAAGTCCCCGGTTTCTGAGGAGCTCCATCATATCTTGCGGCGAGAAACGGCGAATGATTCCGGAAAGAAACTTTTCACCGCGTACAACGTTTTGCAAAAAAACTTCGGGAAGGCAGTCGTTGGTCAGATTACAACGCCCCTTCCCCGTGATATACAGCTTTTTCCCCAGCTTCTCGTTGCGCTCGATCAGCGTCACGCGGCTTCCGTTCTCCGCCGCCCTGTATGCCGCCATCAGTCCGGAAGCACCTCCTCCTATCACAACGACGCGTTTCATGTACGGCTCTCCCAGCGTGCAATTGAAGCAAAATCGGTATTGTCCAGCCTGAGAGGGGTCAACGTGACATAGCCGCGCGCACAAAAGTACTCATCCGTTCCCTCATCGGAAGAAGATTCGGGAGGCAGCTCCGCCATGCGGTAAGTTCCGTTCTCCAACCGCTCATATCCGCCGCGGTAATGCAATCGCGCGAGCGGACAGAATCGGAAACCGGCAATCTTTTCCACAGCGGGAACGTTGACGTTCAAGGGGCCGCTCAGTTGACGGGCAAGGGCGGACCACTCCGCAAGATTGTCGCAGATCAGTTCCGCCGCCGAAGCAAACGCCTGTTCCCGCTCCGTCTTCGTTTTGCGAGAGAAAAACCGCAGGGAAAGCGCGATCGCGGGAATACCGTTCTGCGCCCCCTCCGCCGCAGCGGCAACCGTTCCGGAATAGAGACAGTCACTGCCGAGGTTCATTCCGTCGTTGATTCCCGATAGGACCAATTCGGGTTTCATTTGCAGATGGCGCAACGCAAAAAGCACGCAGTCGACCGGCGTTCCTCCCAACACATACCCAGCTCGGCCGGCCGTTTCCCGCACGGAAAGCGTCAGTCCCTTCCTCATCGTGACATGGTGGCTGACGCCCGAATTATTCTCTGAAGGGACGACGGCACAAAAATCGTGTCCCCTGTCTTTCAATGCGAGAGCGAGGGCAATCAAGCCCTCGCCTTCGATTCCGTCATCATTTGTCAACAGAATTTTCATATTCGATCACACCGGATAGACGCCCGTCGCCGCCAGGTCGGAATCCACACCCTCGTTCTTTGCCTTTCTCCATTTGAAGAAGGTCTCTGCAACTTCGGGGAAAGACGCATAAGAGAGGACGTCTTCCTCCTGTGTGTAATATCCTTTTGCCACGACTTCCGCCTTTAATGTCTCATATTCGGGCTGCAGATCGTCTGCGGGACGATAAGTAATGCGAGTTTCGCCTTTGAGCACTTTCTGCGCAACTTCCTCGTTGACCGGCATGGGAAGCTGTCCGTATTTCCCCGCCAGGAGATCTTTCGTCTCTTTGGAAACCATCTTGTAACGTTCTCCGGTCATCACATTCATGACCGCCTGCGTTCCGACAATCTGCGAACTGGGCGTAACCAGCGGAGGATATCCGCAATCGGCACGCACTCTGGGGACCTCTTCGAGCACCTTGGGGAGCAGTTCTTCTTTGCCCGCCTTTTTCAGCTGATTCATGAGATTGGAAAGCATCCCTCCCGGCACCTGATAGATCAGCGTATTGACGTCCACCTGCCGCACTTTCGGATTGAGCGATCCCTCTTTTTCGAGTTCCGCCGCAACTTTTTTGAAATGCGCCACGATGGGAAGCAGCTTTTCCAAATCGATCCCCGTGTCGTAAGGCGTCCCCTTGAGCGTCGCGACAAGCGGCTCCGTTGCAGGCTGAGATGTGCCGTTTCCGAGCGGTGAAAGCGCGGTATCCACAATGTCCACCCCCGCCTGAATGGCCATGAGGTTGACCATATCGCCCGTTCCCGTCGTATTGTGCGTATGCAGATGGATCTTCGTCTCGGGACGAAGCTCTTTCCGGAGCGCGGTCACAAGTTCGTATGCGTCGAACGGAAGAAGCAGATTCGCCATGTCTTTGATACAAATATTGTCCGCTCCCATGTTTTCATAGGTCTTGGCAAGGCGAAGAAAATATTCAAGCGTATGGACCGGACTTGTCGTATAAGAGATTGCCGCTTCGCAGACGGCGCCGTATGCACCGCCGTATTTCTTTACCGCATTCATCGAAGCCTCAATGTTGCGCGGATCGTTCAGCGCGTCAAAAATCCGAAGAACGCGCACGCCGTTTTCCAACGATTTCTCAACAACTTTTTCGACGATGTCGTCTGCATAATTCCGATATCCCAACAAATTCTGTCCGCGCAGCAACATCTGAATGGGCGTCTTTTTCAAATACTTGCGGAGCGTGCGCAATCTCTCCCAAGGGTCTTCGTTGAGATAACGCATACAGGTATCAAACGTTGCCCCGCCCCATCCTTCGAGAGAATAATACCCGACTTCGTCGAGCTGGGCAAGTACGGGCAGCATCTGCTCCGTTCTCATGCGCGTCGCCGCGTGAGATTGGTGCGCGTCGCGCAGGATGGTATCC
>CALVZL010000026.1 GCA_944372525.1 uncultured Clostridia bacterium | reverse complement strand
AACCGCGGTCGGATCGAGGCGGTGAACGCAATATTCGGCGCGCGGGTCTACTTGGGGACGGAGAAGCCGACGAACAGCGAATTCATTGCACTCGTTGCAGACAAACTCATCCTCGAAAGCATGATTTGATTATTCTGTCTTTGCGCGGACGGGGGCCGCGGAGGCGGGCGAAACACAAGTTTCGCCCGCTTTTTGCGTAGCAAAACCCGAAGATCGTCCGCGGGTTTCAAACGGGTTTTGGGAGTATCAAAAAAGAGCGGACAAGGAGGCAACAAGAGCGGGGGAGCAACAGAGAGGAACAAGTCAAAAACAAAATAAAATTGAGAAGGAAAAACGGGAGGGGGAATGAAAAACGGTGAAAAATCGGAAAAGCTCGAGAAGAACAAAGAGACCGATTGACGAAAAGCAGGCGGCGGTGGCATGAGGGTCGGGCTGTCGTAAGCGGGTCGCGCGCCGTGGACAAGAGCAAGGCGAACAGCCCGAAACGACCGTCGACTCAGCCGACGGATGCTTACTGGCTTAAAATTGCGTTCATATCGGGATCTCTTGTCCCATATATTATAGCGATGCTGGAATTTCTTCCGTTGCGGCTCAGACTGGCCGTGGACCATGTCAATCTGACGGAATTGTATGAATTGCGCGTGCGGGCGGGAAAGCCGCTCTGTGCCAATTTGCGAGGAGAATTTTGTTTTCTCGGGGAATCCGGCAGAACCGAATTTCCCTCCGGCGCGCTCTTTCCGACGGCACAGGAGGTGGAAGAACTGCTGTTTGCGGCGAGCGGATATTGCGTTTATTCCGTGGAAAATCAGATCAGACAGGGATTTCTTACGGGACGGGAGGGGGAGCGGATCGGAATCGCGGGAGCTTTCGTCTACGAGGGGAGCGGAGTACTCTCCGTGCACTCTCCCACTTCCGTCTGCATCCGCGTGCCGCATTCCGTCACGGGCTGTGCGGAAGAGATTTACAAACGTTGCTTCAGAGACGGGATCTGCTCGCTTCTTCTGATGGCTCCGCCCGGAAGGGGAAAGACAACACTTTTGCGCGATCTTTCCCGTCTGATATGCGAGCGAACGCATTGCAATGTGCTGGTGAGTGACGAACGGGGAGAACTTTCGGCGGGCGATCTCGGGCAGACAAGCGATTGCATGCGTTTTGCAAACAAACTCACCGCGTTTACGGCAGGGATCCGTGCGATGCGTCCGGAGGTGATCGTGACGGATGAATTGCTTCCGGAGGACTATTTTGCGGTGCGCCGTGCCGTACAGAGCGGAATTTCCGTGTTGGCTTCGGCGCATCTTGTCCGATGGGAAGACGTTCCGGAAAAGCTTTTTTCCCGGTATGTTTTTCTGGACAGGCTGGGCGGCGTGGGCAAGATTTACGGAGAAACGGGCGATGAGCTGGTTTAAATTTTTTCTGTGCGGCGCAATCATTGCGTTCTGCGTCTTTCTCGGCTATCTTTCGGCGGGAAAATACCGCGCTCGCAAACTCTTTTTCGGGCAGTTTCAACAGCTGAACGAGCGATATCTTGCTGAGCTGAGCTATTTGCGGCGGCCTCTCTCTGTTTTTTTGGCGGAGATCCGCTGTGAGGGAGAATTCGGAGATATGCTTCGGGCATTTTGGAAGGAGCGCATCGTCCGCGCTGAGTATTCTTTTCTGACGGCGGACGAACGCAGGGAGACCGGGGAATATTTTTCCATGATGGGAAGGGGGGATTCCCTGTCGCAGAAAAATTTTTTCGGCGCACAAAAAGAGAAACTCGAAGAAAAGAAATCGCAGAGCGAAAGGGAGGCGAAGGAGCAGGGGGAGCTGCGGCTTAAGCTCGGTCTGCTGGCGGGGCTGGCGCTTGTCATTCTCATTGTCTGATATGGAACTTTCGATTATTTTTAAACTTGCTGCCATCGGAATTGTCATCACGATCGTCTGTCAGGTTCTCAAAAAATCTGATCGCGACGATATTGCCACCGTGGTCTCCATTGTCGGGCTTGTGATCGCGTTGACCATCGCTGTCACGATGATCGGAGATCTTTTTGAGAGCATAAAAGAAATCTTCGGGGTGTACTGATGGCGATCTTTCAGCTGATCGGAATTGCGCTTGTCACGGCGACTGCCGCTTTGGTGTTGAAAAGCGTGAAGCCGGAGCTCGCCTTCGTCGTCACGGTTGCGGGCGGGATTGTCATGTTGCTCTCTGTCTTCGAGCTCTTCCGTGAAAGTTTTTCTCTTCTCGGGGAGATCGCGGAACAGACGGGGATCGACGCATCCCTCGTGAAAATCATCCTGAAGATGATCGGGATCGGGTATCTTGTGGAATTCAGCGCGGGAGTGCTGTGCGATTTCGGTCAAAACTCCGTCGCAGATAAGTTAGTGCTTTGCGGAAAGGTAGTCATTCTTGTGTTGGCGATTCCCATCATAGAAAGTGTGCTGTCTTTGGTCGGACAGCTTTTGGGGTTGATTGGATGAAAAATTCGACGGGGTTGAAAGAGAAAAAAAGATATCGAAATTTTCTGCTGGCAGGGGCGTTGCTGTGTGTGTTGTTTCTCTTTTCCGGGACTGCTTCTCCTCCGGAGCAACCCGAGGGGGAGATTTTCGAGGAGTTGAACGAAAACATTGACGAACTGCTTGAGGCGCTGGATACGGAGGAACTGGAGGCGTATTTCGATTCGCTTTCGCGGGCGGAGGGGGGATCGCTCAAAGAAAAGATCAAAGAACTTGTCACGGGAGATTCGGGCCTCGATTATACTTCGCTGGGACAGGCGATCCTCGATTTTGTTTTGGAGGAGGCCTATGTTCTTTTGCCGGCTTTTTCTGTGATTTTAGCAATTGCATTGCTCTGCGGAATAATGAACTCGGCAAAAAGTGGATTTTTGAGTAGTACTATTTCAGGCATAATTGAACTTATCGGGTATATTTCCGTGGGGGCTGTCGTACTTGCTTGTCTGATTTCGGTATTGGGAGAAGGGTTTGCTGCGATCGCGCAGATGCAGAGACAGATGGAACTTGTTTTTCCCGTATTGCTCACACTCATGGCAGCAAGCGGAGGAGCGGTCTCCGTTGCCGTCTATCGTCCTGCCGTGGCGTTTATGAGCGGAGGAATTTGCGCGCTGTTTTCATCGGTCATACTTCCTGTGGCGGTAGTGGTTATCGTGTTGGGGTTTTTAGGCAATTTGTCCGAAGAGGTGAGAACGGAAAAAATCGGGGACTTTTTCAAGAGCCTAAGCAAGTGGCTGATCGGATTATCGCTCGGGCTGTTCAGTCTGTTTCTTACCGTGCAGGGCATTTCTTCTGCGCAATACGACGGACTTTCTCTTCGTACCGCCAAATATGTCATTTCAGGTTCTGTTCCCATCGTGGGCGGATTTCTTTCGGGCAGCGCGGAACTGATTGCGGCGGGCAGTGCGCTCATCAAGAACGCGCTCGGAATGGTTGCGATCTTTTTGCTGGCGGGCGCCCTGCTGAAGCCATTGCTTCTTCTCATTCTTTTTCAGCTTTTTCTCCGCATTGCGGCGGCGGCGACGGAGCCTGTCGGGGGGAAAATTCCCGCGTTTCTTTCGCGAGTTGCGGGAGATGCGGGATATTTTATTGCGGCGCTGCTGGGCATCGGGTTTCTCTATTTTCTTACGTTGCTTTTGCTCATTTGTTCTTCGGGGGTGATCTTCTGATGAAAGGATATCTGTTTGCGTTGGCAGGTGCGATCTTGCTTTCTGCCGTCGCCGCGGCAATTCTTCCCGAAGGAAAGATGGGGAAATTTGTGCGCGGAATGCTGCGGCTGTTCACGCTCACGGTGCTCGTTGCGCCTTTTGTCGGGCTTACTTCGGGTAAATTATCGTTTGATAAAGAGGCGTCGGGCGGCGAGACGGCGGTGCAGTCTGACTACTTGGAACGCTGTGCCGAAATGGCGTCTGCGATGGATGAAGCGGCGATCGCCTTCTGGCTTAGGTCAGAATATGGTTTTGAGGGCGAGGTATCGGTGTCGCGCGTCTGTGATTCGGGATTTTCCGTGCAGAAAATTGAGGTAAAAATTACCGATTTCGGCATAACTTCGTCGGAAGAGCATATAGATAGGATGGCGCAAATAGCGCGGGAATTGAAAGAACAATACGGATGTGAGGCGGAAGTAAAATGAGAGAGGCGTTGCAAAAGGTTTGGAAAAACAAAGCGGTGCGGATTGCGGTCCTCTGTGTACTCGCGTTGCTTCTGCTTCTTCTCATTCGAGAGACTTTCTTTGTCTCAAAGGAAGAGACGATTTGTCCGCAGACGGAGCTGGAGAGAAAGCTCGGCGGATTGCTCTCCGGGATCGAGGGAGTCGGAAACGTGACGGTCATGATCACGGAAGAAGAGGGCGTACCCGTCGGTGCCGTGATCGTGTTCGAGGGCGCGGACAGCATTCTTTCGAGAATGCGCGTGCTCGATGTTGCTTCCTCCGTGCTCAATATCGAAAAAGAACGGGTCAAGGTCTATCCCGCCTGAGCCTTGCATGAAACGAGAAACCAATTATAAGGAGAATAAATTCATGTCAAACACAAAAAAAATCGCTCTGATGTCTACGTTGGTTCTGCTGCTTGCCGTTACTGCCATCTTTAATTTTGTCCTGGCGGGAACGGACACCGCACAGGCGGCGGGCAGCATTACCGAGACGGCGGATTATTTCACGACCTATCGCAGCGAACGGTCTTCTACGCGCAGTGAGGAATTCGTTCAGCTTGACAGCGTCATCGCGGCGTACGCTTCCGATTCCGCGGAGTATCAGGAAGCGGTTGCGGCAAAACAGAAGATGGTAGAAATTATGGAGACGGAGCTTGTCATCGAGACGATGATCAAAACGATTGGATTTTCCGATGTCGCCGTGGCGATCGGAGCGGAGTCGGACAATATCAATATTTTTGTCAATGCGGGAGAGTTGACTTCGGATAATGTGACGCAGATCTTCTCGATTCTTGAAGATGAGCTCGGTGTTCGCAACGGAAATATCATAATTATGCCCATTTATGCAGAAAGTTAAAAAAAAGGGTGGTAAATTTCGGAAAGATGTGCTATAATGCTTGCGTAAGGAGTCGAGTATGGCAAGTATTAAGTATAATCCGAACGGACAAAAGGGAAGAATTTCTTATAATGCAGATATTGTAAGCGGCATCGTCGTTTTGAGTCTGCAGGAGACAGAGGGGATCGAATTGGTGCCTTCCAAAAGCAGAGGAATCAAGATCTGTTTTGAGAAGGAGGGGATTTTTGCGGATATTTCTGTCATCGCACATTACGGATACAGCGTTCCGCAGCTCGCCTATTCCATTCAGCAGACCGTCAAACAAATGGTGGAGTCGATGACAAAATATCGGATCGCCAAGGTCGATGTGCATATTCAGAGCGTGATCTTTCCTGCGGCGGCTCCCGCGCAGCCCAAACCCGAGAACACTCCGGAAGGGGAAGCGAGAGCGTAACGCGCTTCGCAGGAGGACGGGACGCCGATGAGAAGCGATGCAAGAGAGGCTGCGTTCAAGATCGTCTTCGCCGGACAGTTCGGCGGAGACTGCGACGCGCGGTTCAGAGCGGAGATTTATAAAAAAGCCGCTTTGAAAGAAGAAGAACGGATTTTTGCACAAAAGCTCGTCTCGGAGACGGAAGAACATCGCGGAGAGCTGATGGCGTTGTTGGAGGAGAAGGTCAAGGGGTTTGCGCCCGAGCGGATCTATCCCGTCGACCGCGCCATACTCCTTGTTGCGCTTGCGGAGATCCGTTATCTCGATGAGGTTCCGCCCGTCGTCTCCGTCAGCGAGGCGACGGCGCTTGCGCGAAAATTTTCCACGGAAAATTCCGCGGGGTTTGTCAACGGCGTGCTTGCCGGGGTGATCAACGCATGATTCTCCTTGACGGAAAAGCGGCGTCTGCCGCTTTGCGCGGAGAACTTCGGCCGCGTGCGGAAGAGTTCTTGAAACGGTACGGAAGGCGGATGACGTTGGCGGTCGTTTTAGTCGGCGACGATCCTGCCTCCAAAATCTATGTTGAGAACAAACGGCGGGCGTGCGAGGAAGTGGGCATCCGCTCGCTGAATTATTTTTTGCCCGCGGAGACGAGCGAGGGGGAGGTGTGTTCGCTTCTCGACACCCTTGCGGAGGATTCTCGGGTGCATGGGATCCTGTTACAGCTTCCCTTGCCTGCTCCGTTGGAGGCAGAGCGAATTTTGGCGCACATTCCGACAGAAAAAGATGTCGACGGGTTTTCTGCGGAAAACATCGGCAATCTCATTCAGCGGTTGCCTTGCCTTGCGCCCTGCACTCCGTCCGGCATCATGGAGCTGCTGAAGCGCAACGGGATTTGCGTTCGCGGAAAACGTGCGGTGGTCGTGGGGAGGAGCAATATCGTCGGCCGCCCGATGGCGGCGCTGTTGCTGAACGCCGATGCCACGGTGACGGTTTGTCACAGCAAAACGGTCAATTTGCGGGAAGAATGCGTCCGTGCGGATCTTTTGATCGCCGCGGTCGGAAAAGCGCGGCTGATCGGCGCGGATATGGTCAAAGAGGGCGCGGTGGTTGTCGATGTCGGGATGAACCGTGTGAACGGAAAGCTTTGCGGCGACGTGGATTTTGAGGCGGTCAGGGAAAAGGCGTCCTATCTTACGCCCGTTCCCGGCGGCGTCGGTCCGATGACGATTGCCATGCTGATGAAAAATACCTGCGATGCGGCGGAACGGTCGGTGAGGAATGAACTTTTTAGAAAAATACAACCGATATCTGCAAGAATTTGAAGAACGTCTCGCCGTGTTTTGCGGCGATATGTCCTTTTCTCCCGAACTTTTAACGGACAGCATGCGCTATTCTCTTCTTTCCGGGGGGAAGCGTGTGCGCCCTGTCCTCTTTTATGCCGCTCTTGAGGCGCTTGGGGGAGATTGGCGGGCGGAGACGGAATTTGCGCTTGCCATTGAGTGTATCCATACTTATTCGCTCATTCATGACGATTTGCCTGCCATGGACAACGACGATTTCAGGCGGGGAAGGCCCGCCAATCACAAGGTGTTCGGAGAAGGACATGCCGTACTTGCGGGAGACGGATTGCTCTCTCTTGCGTGTTCTCTGCTCTTGAAAACGGCGACCGACGCACGGAGATCTACCGCGGCGATGTTGCTCTCCGATGCTGCGGGGCCGGGCGGCATGATTGCCGGACAGTCCGCCGACCTTCTGTTTGAGGGAAGGGGCGCGGGAGAGGAAGAGCTGCTGTTCATTTATCGGAATAAGACGGCAAAGCTCATTGCCGCGCCGCTCGAAATGGCTGCCGTTCTCACGGAGAAATCGCGGAAGGCAATGCGAAACTTCGGAGAAAATCTCGGAATTTTGTTTCAGCTTCGGGACGATCTTTTGGACGTGCAGGGAGAATCGGAGAAAGTCGGAAAAACACTCGGAAAGGACGAGGCGGAAAAGAAGCTGACCTGCGTCCGCGTATTTGGTGCGGAGGGAGCGGAGCGGGAGGCGAACCGCTATGAGTGCGCGTGTTTGTCTGCTTTAGACGAAGCGGAGGGTGACGTCTCTTTTTTAAGAGAAATGGTGTCCTATGTGCGAAGAAGGGACCGTTGAGACGGAGGATTATGAGAAATATTGCCGCAAAAGAGCTAAAAAGCGCCTCTTTGCCGCAACTGAATGGGATATGTGAAGAAATAAGGGCGGAAATTCTCCGCACGGTCTCTTCCAACGGAGGGCATTTGGCTTCCAATCTCGGCGCGGTGGAACTGACAGTGGCGCTTCACCGCGTTTTTGATTTTCCGCGAGATCGCCTGGTTTTTGACGTCGGACATCAGTGTTATACGCACAAATTGCTTTCAGGGCGTGCGGGACGTTTTTCTACTCTCCGGAGGCGGAATGGATTGTCCGGTTTCCCGAAACGCGAAGAGAGCGAATACGACAGTTACGATACGGGACATGCGGGAACGGCGATTTCAGCGGCGCTCGGGCTCGCAAAAGCGCGCGATCTCAAAGGAGAAGATCATTGCGTGATCGCTTTGGTCGGGGACGGATCCTTTCAAAACGGGCTTGTTTACGAGGCGCTCAACAGTCTGGCTTCGTTAAATACCTCCGTTCTCATCGTACTCAACGACAACGGAATGTCTATTTCTCCCACCGAAGGGGGAATGCACGATTTATTGGAGGAGCTCAAGGGCGAAAAAGAGACGGATCGGAGCGTACGCCTGTTTGAACGGTTCGGGCTGCGTTATGCGGGAATCTGCAACGGAAACCGCCTCGAGGAGCTTCTACCCGCATTGGAAGAGGCAAAGCGCGAGCTGGACAAGGGGAGCGCGCTGCTCCATGTCTGCACGAGAAAGGGATACGGAAATTCATTTTGTGAAAATGCGCCCGTCGAGACGCACGGAGTCGGCCGCGTGTGCATGCAGGAATATTCCGCGGCGCTCGGCGAGGAACTTGTCGCGCTTGCGGAAAAGGACGAAAGAATCGTTGCCGTGACGGCGGCAATGACGGATAGTCTTGGTTTGCGCGCCTTTTTCGATCGTTTTCCCGAACGCGCGTTTGATGTCGGGATCTGCGAAGAACATGCCTGCGTGCTTGCTTCGGCGTTGGCGGCGGGGGGAATGAAACCTTACTTTGCGATCTATTCCACTTTTTTGCAGCGCGCTTTCGATGAGATCATTCACGACGTATGCGGTCAAAAGCTTCCCGTCGTCTTTTGTGTCGATCGTGCGGGGATCACGGGTGCGGACGGGGAAACACATCAGGGCGTATTCGATTTATCCTACCTTTCCCTCATTCCCGATCTGGCGATCGCCATTCCGGGGAACATCGGAGAATTTCGTTCCATGGTCCGGATGGCGGCGAAATTTCCCGGACCGATTGCCATTCGCTATCCGCGCGGAGGACTGGAGGGAAGTGCTTGCGAGATCGAATTTGGAAAATTTCACATTTTACATAGTACTTCGTCTGACATAGTCGTGCTTGCGGCGGGAGAAACAAGCCTTGCACTTGCCGAAAAAGTGCGTCTTCGCAGTATCAAAACGGGAAGGGATTTTACGATTGTCAACGTACGCTTTCTCAAACCGCTCGATCGGGAAATGCTGACGGCTTTGCCACAGAGGCATGTTGTGACGATCGAAGATAACGTGCTCTGTGGAGGTCTTGGCGATGCGGTGCGGCGCTTCTACGGAAATTGCGGAAAGCAGATCTACTCGTTCGGATATCGGGATGAGTTTATTCCTCACGGGGAACCCCGCGAATTGTCCGAAGAATACGGACGGAGTGCTTCGGATTTGGAAACCTTGATCTCGGAGATTTTTGATGCGTGCCGATAAGTTTTTTTCCGATCGGTTCGGTTCGCGCACGCGGGCGGCGCAGGCGCTTGGGCGCGGACTTGTTTTGCGGGGCGGAAAACCGCTGTCTGCCAGCGACAGCGTCTGCGAAGACGATGAATTTTTGTTTCTCGAACCGAAAGAAAGTTTCGTCAGCAACGGAGGATATAAGCTTGCGCGCGGCCTCGACGTATTCGGTCAGGAAGTCGTCGGCCGGGTTTTTGCCGATTTGGGCGCGAGCAAGGGCGGATTTACCGATTGTCTTTTGCAACGCGGCGCCGCGCTTGTTTTTTGCGTAGACGTAGGAGAGAGTCAGCTGGATTCCCGTCTGCGTTCAGATGCGCGCGTGCGGGTGATGGACGGAAAAAACGCCCGATATCTTTGCCCGAAGGAGTTTCCCTGCTCTTTGGACGGCGTTGTCGCCGATCTGAGTTTTATTTCGCTCTCGCTCGTGCTCCCTGCGGTTTCCGCATTGCTTTCGGAAGGCGGCAGGGCATTCTTATTGTTTAAGCCGCAATTTGAATGCGGAAGCGGAAAAATTGGCAAGAGCGGAATTCTTCCCGTTTCGAAACACGCGAAACTGCTTTCGTGTTTTTACGACGAGGCGGTACAATGCGGGCTTGCTCCGCAGGACGTCGTGAACGCGCCTTTGCGCGAAAAGAAGAACACGGAGTATGTCATTTTTTTGAAGAAGGGTGCTCGTCCGATCGGAAAAGCGGAATTTCTTTCGCACGCCGCCGCATTTTTCGAAACTCGCGGCACGGAGAGCGGCACAGACAGGTGACATATAAAAATTTTGCGAAAAAATAATTTTTTTTTGTAAAAACCCCTTGATTTTATGCATAAATGATATATAATAGTTATATCATGAAGGTTGGGGTATTTTATAACGTCGATCAAGTCGAGGAAAAAATATGTCGCCGTGCGGGCGATTTGCTGCGTTCTGCGGGCGGTGAATGCGTTTTTTTTCCTTCCGCCGAACAGATCGGCGGTGTCGATCGGCTTCTTGTGCTCGGCGGCGACGGAGCGATCCTGCGTGCGGCGCGCAAGGCGTCGGAATATGATGTTCCCATTGTCGGGATCAATTTCGGAACGCTCGGGTTTCTCACGGAATTCGAGCGTGACGAGTTGGAAGAAGGGGTAGCGTTCGTAATGTCGGACGCGCCTTTTGCCGTTCGGCGCTCTATGCTCAAAGTCTGCGGAAAAGGGGTCGAAGCGCATTGTCTCAACGAGTTTGCCATTCTTCGGCGGGTCGCGGCGCGCTCAGCGGACAAAATCATGCATATCTCGGTGATGATCGATGAAAGTTCGGCGGGAGAATTTACGGCAGACGGTCTGATCGTCGCTACGCCGACCGGTTCGACCGCATATTCCCTTTCGGCGGGAGGCAGCATTATGACGCCGGATTGCGAGGCGTTTCTGCTTACGCCCGTTTGCGCTTTTTCTCTGCGCAGCCGTCCCATTGCCTGTTCGGATAAGAGCAAACTTTCTTTTTCTCTGCGGGGGGCAAAGAGCGGGATGGCGTTGTACGGGGACGGAATTTATTTGGGCGATATGCGGGGGGACGATCGGATTTTTATAGAAAAGTCTGAGCGGTTCGCCACTTTTTTGACCAAGAACAAGGGAGAATTCTTCCGTCGGCTGACGGAAAAAATAAATTGAAACCGCATGATGCTCAGGAAGATAGGACAGTGTCATGGAAAAGAAGGAGATCGGTATGTTGAGAAACGCAAGACACAGCAAAATTCTCGAACTCATTGAGGAAAAAGAGATCGAAACGCAGGAAGAGCTTTGCAAAGAACTTGCTGCGGCGAATTTTCAGGTGACACAGGCCACCGTTTCGCGCGATGTGCGGGAAATGCACCTGTTCAAGGTGGCAGGGCTCAAAAAGCGCTATCGTTACGCCTCTGTCAGCAAAAGCGAAGGCGATATTTCCGAAAAAATGCGTACGCTGTTTCAGACCAGTGTGGAATCCATTCACAATATCGGGAACATCATAGTCATCAAGACGCTCAGCGGAAACGGGAAAAACGCGGGAATCGTCGTCGATAAGCTGCGTTATGACGAAGTGCTCGGCAGTGTTGCGGGAGAAGATACCGTTTTTTCCGTCTGCAAGACCGCGGAAGGTGCGGCGATCGTCCGCGAACGGTTGGAACGGATCGCCAAGAGCTGAACGCAAAAAGAGAGCGGATCGAAAAAACGGAGTTATGTTAAAGACGTTATATATCGGCAATGTTGCGTTGATCGACGAGGCGGAAATTTCTTTCTCCGAGGGATTGAACGTGCTGTCCGGGGAGACGGGTTCGGGAAAGTCTGTGATCCTCGACTGCATTGATTTCGTTCTCGGCGCAAAAGCAGACAAGGGCATGATCCGTTTCGGACAGGAGGAATGCTCCGTTCGGGCGGAATTTTCTTGTGAAGATCCCGCCGTTCTCTCCCTTCTCGACGAGATGGACCTTGAGCGAGATGAGACGCTTGTCCTCTCCAGACGGCTGAATCGGGAGGGAAAAGGCGGAGCAAAGATCAACGGATGTCCGGTCACCTCCTCCATGCTGCGCCGTCTTACCTCGCACCTTGTAGACGTACACGGGCAGAGCGAGCACTTTTTTCTGATCAAAGAAAGCAATCAGCTGCGTTTGCTCGACCGGATCGCGGGAGAGGAGGCGGAGGAGAAGAAGGCGGAGCTCAAAGCGCTGCTGGTGCAAAGACGGGAAAGCGAAGCGCAGCTTGCATCCCTTGGCGGCGACGAGGGAGCTCGCGAGAGAAGACTGGATATCCTGCGTTTTCAGATCGCGGAACTCGGCCGTGCCGAACTTAAGGAGGGCGAGGAGGAAGAGCTCTCTCTTCTCCGCACCAAATATGCCAATGCAGAGAAGATCGCGGAAGGATTGGAGACGGCGAGGGATGCACTGCGCTCGGACGGTTGCGGAATAGACTGCGTCGGCGGAGCGCAGCGGGCGTTGTCCGCGATTCTTCGATACGGGGAATATGCCTCTTATGCGGAACGGTTGCAGGATGCACGCGCGGAACTTTCTGATATTGCGGAATCGCTTGACGGATGTCTCGCCGAGCTGGAGATCGACGAGGCGGAGCGGGAACATGTCGAGACGCGGCTGGATGAAATTCGTGCGCTGAAAAAAAAATACGGGGGAACGGTCGCAGAGGCGCTTTCTTATTTGAAAAAGGCGGAAGCGGAATGCGAGATGCTGGAAAACAGCGGAGAAGTATGTGAGCACTGCAAAGCGGAGATCACGCGCTGCAACCGAAAACTCTATGAGGCGAGTCTTGCGTTGCGGGAGATCCGCATGCGGGCGGCGGAAGGGTTTACGCAAAGCGTGACGGAGGAGCTGAGGACGCTCAACATTCCTTCGGCACGGTTTGAAGTTCAGTTTGACGATTTTTCCGAGTCGGATGCGGACCGCGCGACGGAAACGGGAATGGGCGGAGCGCGGTTTCTCTTTTCCGCCAATGCGGGAGAGCCGCCCAAAGAGCTGAGCAAGATCATCAGCGGCGGCGAGATGAGCCGTTTCATGCTTGCGATCAAAGCCCGGCTGTCCTCTTACGGCAGCATCGGGACGTATATTTTCGACGAAATCGATGCCGGCATCGGCGGCAGGACGGCCCGCGTCGTGGCAGAGAAATTCTGTGCGATCGCACGCAGCACGCAGATCATAGCCGTGTCGCATCTGGCGCAGATCGCGGCATATGCCGACCGCCAGTTTCTGATCGAAAAGGGCGAACGGGAGGGGCGGACACACACGAAGATTCGGGAGGTCTCGGGAGAAGAGAGGCAAAGAGAGCTTGCGCGCCTGATTGCGGGAGGCGAGACCGAGCTTTCCCTGCGGCATGCGGATGAGCTGCTTCGGCAGGCGGAAGAGGAGAAATCTCTATGGGACCGGGACGGGAAATGAGAGATCGGGAAGAATAGAAGTCGTTCGGCTTGCGCAAATTATCTTCGTTGGAGGGTTTATGCGTAAGCTGAAATTGTTTATTCCCCTGTTTTTGTTCGCGTTGTGCATGGCGTTCGGCGGAAGGCCGTCCGACGTCGCCGCGGCAGAGAGAGAGGGACAGTATTATCTCGGCGGCATGACGGCGGGATTTATGCTGAATGCGGGCGGCGCAGAAGTGATCGAGCTGAACGCGGTGAAGACGGAGGAGGGAATGCAGTGTCCCGCGGAAAAAGCCGGACTGCGACCCGGTGATTGCATCTGTGCGGCAGACGGAATCAAGATCGGATGCGTCGGCGATCTCAACGAGGCGCTTACTCGCAGCGGCGGCGGCGAGGTGAGGCTCACGGTACGGCGCGGCGCGGAAAGCATCGAAGTCACGCTGCGGCCGGTGAAAGAGAAGACAAGCGGAACTTTTAAAATCGGTGTGCTCATTCGCGACACCGTTTCGGGAATGGGAACGGTAACATATATTGATCGGGAGACGCTGCGCTTCGGCGCGCTCGGTCATGGCTTGACAGACGAAAACAACCGTACGCTGGATATCGGGGATCCGCGCATGTTTCGGTGCAGCGTGATCGGCGTGAACAAGGGAACAAGAGGTAAGGCAGGGGAACTGCGAGGCTTGTTCCTGAACGATAAAGTCATTGCGCAGAGCGAAAAGGTCTGCATCGCAGGGCTGTACGGGACCTTTGAGCAGAATTATGATTTCTCGGCCTGTAAGACGATCGATATTCTTCCGATCTCCGAGGCGACGATCGGGAAAGCGGTAATTTATTCTACGGTAGACGGAACCTCTCCGCAGGAATATGAGATCGCAATTGCCAAAGTAGACGCTGACAATCGAGAAAACAAAAATTTTGTCATTAAAATTACGGATGAACGGCTGATCGAAGAAACGGGCGGTATTGTACAGGGCATGAGCGGGAGTCCGATCGTGCAGAACGGAAAGCTGATCGGCGCGGTGACGCATGTTTTTGTCAACGACCCCGTGCGCGGCTATGGGATCGGGATCGAAAAAATGATTTGCGAATGAAACGTTCTTCGGATGCAAATGCAGCGGGCAAAAATGCGGATTCCTTTCGGGATCCGCATTTTTGCAGAGATTACGGAAAAAGCGCAAATTACGATCCAAAAAATTGTTATAAGAAATTTTTCCTTAGTCTATTGACAAGACGAAATCTATGTGTTATGATAAAGCCAGAATTTTGACAACGTTGTCAAAGCAGACGAGGGAAATAAGCGTGCGCAAAAACGAAAGGAAAAGGAGGAACGTATGAAGGTTCTCTATGGTTACAAAAAAGCGATCGTCAAATTTGTCGGAGTGATGCTTGCAATCATGCTTGCACTGACCTGCTTCACGGCGTGTGTGAGCACGGAAAAAGGCTACAGCGGCTACGGGACGGATGCGGGGAAGAATCAGTCTAAAGTACTTCGTATTTTCGGAACCTGGACCAAGACCGGCATCGGAACACATTACAACTGCGGTGCAGACGCGGGTCCCTTCGTGATCTTCGGGTTGGAAGGTCTGGCGCAATATGTGCGCACGACCGACGAGATCGTGATGCTGCTCGCAGAGTCGTTCACGCATGAGGGAAACACGACGAAAGTGAAGTTGCGGGACGATGCTTATTGGCACGACGGAGAGCCGGTCGTTTCGATGGATATCATCGGCTGCTGGTATCTCAATCACGATGAGGCGACCTCCTATATGGAGAGCGTGACGGAAATCGACGATAAAAACTTTCTCATCACCTGGAAGAGTTATCTTACGCCCGCCGAATCGGCAAGGGATATCTTGCTGGCGCAGGCGACCAAGATCGGTTCCACGCCTTATCATATTTTCAAAGAATTTGTTGACGAAGCGATCGAGCTGACCAACAGCCTCGAACAGTGTCCCGAGACGTCCACCTCGCGGAATTCTTCCTATTTCGACAAGAACTGGAACGGCGATGCGGCGACGGCATTCGGGGAAATATACACGGCATACAGAGCTTACGAAGTGGACGGCGTTTATCCCGCGACGGGGCCTTACAAACTTGAAAGCTATACGGAGACGCAGATGACGCTCGTGAAGAATGAGAATTATTATCTTGCGGACACCTGCGGATTCGAACGGATCGAGGTCACCTATCAGCCGACCGCTGCGGTTGCTAATCAGATGCTTGCGGCGGGACAGGTCGATTATGTGGACGGAACGCCGCTGCAGTCGGTGCTGGAGAGCATTCTGCAGCAGAACGGTTCCCTGGTTCATTACAAAATTCTCGATCAGGGCACGGTAGGCTGTCTGTTCAATTTGGAAAAAGAAATATGGGCTTCGGACATAGTGCGCGAAGCTTTCCAGTATGTGTTTGACAGGGAGCTGATCAAAAACACGGCAAATCCGTATGCCGCGACGTCCTGGCATTCGATGTCGACGATGTGCAGCTATGAAGCGGAAAAATGGTTGGATCCCGATGACTATGACAAGCTTGCGGAATATTATTACGATCAGAGCAAGGCGGCGGAACTTTTGGAGCAGGCGGGCTGGTCGAAGGCGGACGGAGCATGGCAGGATGAAAACGGAAACAAGGTCTCTCTGACACTCGGTTATGTGGAAGGGACGCCCTGGACGGCGATGGCCACTACGGTGCAGGCTTTGCTCAAATCTTTCGGCATCGAGGTCATTCTCAAATCGACGGAATCTCCCACGACGCTGCTTGCCAATGCGAGGATCACCGATTCCGAATACGATTTCATGCTCTATTTTACCGCGTTGAATCCTTGGGGGAGCCATCCGGGCGGAGCATTCAAGCATATGTATTCGCAGATGGACGCTGCGATGATGCATCTTCCCGTCAATGAAAGCGACGGACATTATTCACTTGTGCTCAACAAGGCGGACGGGTCGGGGACCTTCCGCGCCTGGGATGTGTTTGAGCGGATCTATACCTATTCGGGCAGTCGGCTTCGGGAAGTGACGGCGGATCTCGTCGTCGGATTTGCCGAGATGAACTACGGCATTGATTTCTACGATAACGTGACGGGTTCCTTCTTCAATCTCGATACGGTTGGAAATCTTCCGCTTCAGGAACTCTTCTCCGAGGACCGCAATATTACGACGCTGTATTATTATAACGACGCCGATTACGACAACGTACAAAAGCTCAACCTTTATTACACGCAGGCAACGTCCTATTCAACGGGCGTCATTATCCCGAGGGGATGATCATGGAAAATACGGAAAAGACAAAGGCCGGCTTCAAAGAACTGCTCGTGCAGACTTGGAGCAGAATTGCAAAGTTCTTTTGGGACAGCCGCTTCTTTTGGAAGCGGCTGGGAATTGCAATTGTCAACATATTGTTCGCCGTGTTGCTCACGTTCCTGGTCCTGACACTGACGCCGACGAATGCAATCGATTCGTATGCGCAGACGCTGGTGGAACAGAGAGGCATTTCGCTGGATGAGGCGAGAAAATTGGCGGTCGAGATCCTCGGATACGATCCCAACGCAAATGTATTCAAGCAGCTTTGGGATTATATCGTCAATCTTGCGCACGGAAATCTCGGAACCTCCATTTATCTCAAGGATGTGACGGCAAATTCTGTGATCGCGCAGTTTTTGCCCTATACGCTCTTTATTTCGGCGATTGCGCTGCTCGTTTCCTTTTTGCTCGGGATCAACATGGGTTCGAATATGGCGTGGAAAAAATCTCCCGCAAAGGAGACTTTCCTCACTTCGTATATTGTCACTTCGAGCGCGGTGCCCGATTACCTTTGGGGGCTGATTTTGCTGTATGTGTTCGGCTGTTCTTTGGGTTGGTTTCCGCTCAACGGCGCGCGCGACATTACCAACGGTTTGCCCGTCGTGATCGATCTGCTCTGGCACGCCGCGCTGCCCGTTCTCTCCATGGTGATCGTACAGACTTCCTCCTGGGCGCTTCTCATGCGGGGGTCTGCCGTCTCCGTGCTCGGAGAGGATTATGTAAATGCGGCGCGGGCGCGGGGGATTCCCAATCGGATTATCGTAAGAAAATACCTGCGGAGGAATGCGATGCTTCCGTTGGTGACGCAGATCGCGATCTCCTTCGGCGCGATCTTCGGCGGATCGACGCTGATTGAATCCATCTTTTCTTATCCCGGTCTCGGATTGCAGCTGTCTACCTATATCGGCGCGAGAGATTATTTTGTCGTAGTCGGGATTCTGTTTTTCACTTCGGTGATCATCATTTTCGCAAATTTTGTCGCGGATTCGGTGTATTCGTTTGTCGATCCGCGCGTGAGGAGGGATTCGTAATGACCGCACAGACGAAGGAAAGAACGGCGGGAAGACCGAATGCGTTTCTCCGCTTTCTTCAGGGTGTAAGAGGATTTTTCAAACTTGTTTTCGAGAATAAACAGGCGTTTGCCGGAATGCTCATCATGTTGTTTTTTCTGTTCATGCTCATCGTTCTGACAAATGTTTTTCCCTACGATCCTACGCCGAATCCCTATCAGATTCTTGCAAAACCCTCTTGGGAACATCCGCTCGGCACGGATGAACTGGGCAGAGATCTGTTCAGAAGGATCATTGCGGGCAGCCGTTCCGTGCTGACGATTGCATTTTTGACGGGATTGTTCACGGTTGCCATCGGCGTGGTGCTCGGGATGCTTTCGGGGCTGGTGGGCGGCTGGATCGACAGGATCATCATGCTCGTGACCAACCTGTTTATGACCGTGCCAACGTTTCCGATCATGCTCGTGCTGGCGCAGGTCACGACGATCACCAATACGGTGATCTTTTCCCTGCTGCTGTCGGTGTTTTCCTGGTCGGGACTGTGCAGGGCGGTGCGGAGTCAGATCGTTTCCGTAAAAGAGCGCGATTTCATCCAAATCTGCAAGGTCATGAATCTTTCGAAAGCGCACATAATTTTCAAGGAACTCTTTCCGAACATTGCCTCCTACGTCATCGTGAACTTTATCATGATCATGCGGAACGCGATCACGGCCTCCGTCGGCATCATGATGTTGGGGGTCGTTGCGTACGATCACACCAACTGGGGCGCGATTCTGAACTCCGCGCAGGTCTATATTATGAATCCGAACGCCGTCCTGCTTTGGCTTTCTCCCGTTTTGTTTATCGTTTTGTTTCAGACGGGGGTCATTTTGCTGGCAAACGGGCTGGATGTCGTGCTGAATCCGAGGTTGAGAAACAGTTGAGATGGAAAACATCGTTGAAATCAGAGATATCGTTATAGAATATAAGCTGAAAAAGTATGCCCTTCGCGCGGTCGACGGCGTCTCCCTCGATATTGCGGCGGGCAAGATCACGGCGTTGGTGGGAGAATCGGGGTCGGGTAAGACCACGGTTGCCTCGTCTCTACTCAACTGCATTTCTTCCCCGGGCGAGATTGTTTCGGGAACGGTGAGACGTCATACCGGCCCAAACGAAGTGACGGAGGTGGAGAAACTCGGAGAGAATGCACTCAACGAGTTTCGCTGGAAGCAGATCTCCATGGTCTTTCAGGGCGCGCAGAGCGCGCTCAACCCTGTGGTGACGATCTTTAACCAGTTTTATGAGACGATGGTCGTGCATGAAAACTACAAACCGAAGTCCGAGCGAAAAAAAATCACCAAACAGGAAGCCGAACAGCGCATCCGTTATCTGCTCGACTTTGTCAATTTGGATGCCGATCGGGTGATGACGTCCTATCCGCACGAACTTTCGGGCGGCATGAAACAGCGGGTCATGATTGCATTTTCCCTTTTGCTGGATCCCAAACTCATCATTTTGGACGAACCGACTACCGCGCTCGACGTCATCACACAGGATTTTATCTTCAAGCTTCTGCAAAAGGTCAATCGGGAAATGGGGATCGCCATGCTTCTTCTCACGCACGATATCTCCGTCGTTGCGAAATATGCCGATTATATGGCGGTCATGTACGGGGGAAGGCTCATGGAGTACGGGACGGTCGAAGAGGTCTTCGAACACAAATATCACCCCTATACCCGCGGACTCATCGATTCCACGCCGGCGATCAATAAAGACGTCGGTCTGCTGAGACCGATCGGAGGGGAGCCGCCCGATTTGCTGAATATGCCGGCGGGATGTAAATTTCATCCGCGCTGCCCTCAGTGCAAAGAGATCTGCAAGCAGTCCGAGCCAAAGACCGTGACGATGGAGACGGGACACAGGGTCAAGTGTTTTTTGTATGAAGATGAGGCATAACTATGGCAAAAATCATAGAACTCGATAAGATCGGAATGTCCTTTGAGAAAAAGGTCGGCCTGCTTCAGCCCAACAAGCGGATCGACGTGCTCAGAGACATCAATCTGGACATCGCAGAGGGGCAGATCGTCGCTGTTGTGGGCGAGTCGGGGTGCGGAAAGACGACGATCGGCAAGATCATCACCGGGCTGATGAAACCGACGGAAGGCGAACTGCGCTTCGGGGGAAAGAATCTCTACGGGTTCAGCCTGAACGTCTTTTCCAGAACGCGCGAACAGGTCCAGTTTGTTCAGCAAGACAGCTATGCTGCGCTCAATCCCGTGCTGACCATCCGACAATCGCTCAGTGCGCCCATCAGCCATCATTATAAGAACTATTCGGCGGCAGACACCGAGAAAAAAATCAACGAGATCATGTCTTTCGTCGGGCTTACGCCGCCCGAACAGTTTCTGTCCAAATACCCGCACATGCTTTCGGGCGGGCAGAGGCAGAGAATTCTGATGGCGCGTGCGATCTCGCTGGAACCCAAGCTGATTGTCGCCGATGAGCCGGTCAGCATGATCGATGTTTCGATGCGGCTCTCTATTCTCAACCTGATGAATAAGCTCAACGAGATGCTCGGGATTTCCTTTGTGTATATCACACACGATCTGGCGACGGCGAAATACATCGCCCGCAACGGCAACATCTGCGTGATGTATTTGGGTGAGATCGTCGAATTCGGGAGCGTGGAAGCCGTGCTTCGGAGCCCGAAACATCCCTACACTCAGGCGCTGATCGCTGCGGTTCCCGTTCCGGATCCCAAAGCAGCGAAACAGGGGCGGGATATTCCCATCAAGTCGATGGAGATCACATCGCTGGAAAACAGGTCGAAGGGATGCGTCTTTTACGACCGATGTCCCTATGCGGAAGAAAAATGCAGGAATAAGATCGAGGATACGCTGGTGGACGGCGTTCGGGTGAAGTGCTGCAAAATCGGAGAACTTCCGGAATGGACAAACTGAGATTTTTTCTTTATTTTGCGATCGTGTTGCTGGTTCTGTGCCTGATCTGTCTGCTTCTCGTGCAGCCGCTCACGCTCGAATTCTGGCTTACTGCGGCGTCGGCGGGCATTTGTGCCGTCGTTGCGCTTTGTTGTGTTCTGATCATGAGGAGGAAAAAGTGAAACAAACTCGAAAAATCAGCGTCGGAGTCACCGTTGCATTGTTGATTGCTCTCGTTTTTACGGGAGAGCAGGCGAGCATCCTCAACGGATCCCGCGCTTTTGCCGCGGAGGAACAGGGAACGGCGCAGATCATTGAAAGCGATTACCCCCGCGACGAGATTTTGGTCGCCGATATTATCTGTTCCCCGGAATACGGATATGCAACGGACGCAACGGGCAAAGTTCCGTCTACGCTCGCCATTCAGAACGCCGTCAACGACTGTTATGCGATGGGCGGCGGAACGGTCTATCTTCCTGCGGGAAATTATCTCGTCGATGCGCGGATCGACCTGAAGTCCTATGTCAGCTTAGTGGGCGATTATATCGATCCCGACGAGGCGGAAGGGGATTACGGTACCGTCATCGTGGCGGGCGTTGCCTCGACGTCGGATGACGTCGGCGAATCCTATAATCTTTTTCGGATGCAGGGGTCGTCTGCCCTTATCGAACTTACTTTTTTCTATCCCAATCAGTACATGGATTTTGTGATGCCGTATGCCTACGCCATCGAGATTCCGGGCGGGATCACGAACTCCATGCATACGACGTTTACCATTAAAAATATCACCTTCCTGAATGCCTATAAAGGGATTTGTGCGTCGATAACCCCGCATTCGACTTTGAAATCGGTGACGCACGAGCAGCTTTACCTTGAAAACGTGAAGGGGACCATTCTCCGCGAGGGGATGCATTTGACCAACTCGAGCGAGGTGGGGAATTTTTGCGGCATAACGCTTTCTCCCTCGTACTGGGCAGAGGCAGGGGAAGAATTCAACGCGCCCGATGTCCGCAATATTGTGGATTATACTTCGGAATACGGCGTCGGAATGATTCTCGGGGATTTGGAGTGGCAGCAGATCCGCGACGTCACCTTGGAAGATTATCACACGGGCATTTATTTTACGGAAGGAGACCGCAACACCGATTACAGCATGTCTTTTATCGGCAGTTTTTATCGGCTTTCGGTGACGGGGTCCTTCTGTGCAGTTTATATAGAACAGATGTATGCCAATATGGGGATCCAGTTTGCCAAGTCCGTTCTGGAGGGGCAGTATGCTCTCGTCAATGCCTCGCCTGCGTCGGACGGGCACGTTCAGTTGAGCGGCGTGGACTGCAAGGGAGAATTGCGGGGATCCAATCTCTACTATAACGATCAGCTCTGCGATGAGGCGCCGGAGATCGAAGAGGCGGAACTGTCTTACGAGCTTCCCGTTGCCGAATTGTTTGACGCCGTGCGGGATTACGGGGCGGACAATACGGGAAGTACGGACGCTTCGGCCGCCGTGCAGGGTGCGCTGGATGCGGCGCGCGCAAACGGCGGGGGCGTCGTCTATCTCCCTGCGGGAGTGTATCGGCTGGAGAGTCCCCTCACCGTCTATGCGGGCACGCAACTCCGCGGAGCGGGATCGGGTGTTCAGCGCGACAATATCGACGAATGCGGCGGAACTTTGCTGCTCGCCTATTATGGAAAAAGCGACACGCCAGAAACTTCGGAAGCGCTCATCACGCTGTCGGGCGACAACAGCGGCGTCAGTTGTTTGCGCGTCGTCTATCCGGAACTCAATCTCTTTGAGAAAGGTTACGATTCCGAGACACTGCCCGAGTACGCCTTTACCCTGCGCGGGGAAGGGAAGGGGAACTATGCGGACAAGCTGTATCTCGAGGGAGTGTGCAACGGGATCGATTTCTCTTCTTGCGACAATGCGCTGATCAGCAGGGTCATGGGAAGCTATTATCGCATCGGATTCAAAGTCGGAGGAAAGGATGCGGTCATAGACAACTGTCTGCATAACGGCATTTGCATTTTGAAGGTGACGCTGCCTTCCAATTCCGAGCTCTACGCATGGGGAACCTATTCCAAGCGTTCAGAACTTCTCGCGACCAACGTCTATCAGCTGACCCGTTACAGCACGCATTTTATTGTATTGGAAAACGCGGAAAACGCCAAGATCAATCACGTGTTCTCCTTTGCCGCAAACACCTTCCTGACGGCAACGAACTCTACCTTCACGGGAGCAAACTTGGGAATGGACAGTCAGCCTTCCGACTCCGGCGCCATGTTTGAGCTGACAAATTCGGAAGGTCTGTGTTATAACACGCTTCGGGATGCTTGTTCGATGGTCGGAAATTATTACAGTGACAGCGAAAGCACGCTTACCGTCTATAATCGCATCACTTTGCTGCCCGGTTTCGGAATGAACAATGAGGGGAATCTTATCGCTGACACCGTCATGAGCGCGGGTGCGATCCACAACGAGGCGGCGGAAATCGGGCAGATCTGGAAACAGGAGACGGACTATGTCTTCGTCGATTATTCCGACGGAGAAACGGAAGACCCCGGGAACGCCGGCGAGCGGGACGGAAATGCCGTCATCATTCTCTGCGTCTGTGCGGGAGTGGTCGTGATCGCGGCAGGGGTTGCGGCGGTCATCCTGTGGCGGAAGAAAGAAAAAAGGGAAAAATGATGAGAGAAAGAATTCCGCATTTTGCTGCGGAGAGCAATGCGCAGATCGTTTTGGGCGGAAAAGAAGAGGACGATGTCGTTGTTGCGGATATTATATGTGACGCCGCGCACGGATATTCGGTGGACCCTTTGGGGAAAGACGACAGCACGGAAGGGATTCGTGCTGCGCTTCGCGATTGTTTTGCGCTGGGCGGCGGAACCGTTCATCTTCCTGTGGGAAGCTATCGGATCACGCACAGGATCGAGGTCCCGTCTTTTGTCTGTCTGCACGGAGACTATGCCGATCCGGATCGGACGACGGAATACGGAACGGTGCTCCTTTGCGACATGGAGAGCACCTATCGTCTTGTCGGAAACCGGGTCAACGTATTCCGCATGGCGGGCTGTTCCGCCTTGATCGGACTCACGTTCTGCTATCCGCATCAAAGTTTTGAAAACGTGCTTCCCTACGGCTATGCGATAGAGATTCCGGGTAAGATCGACAATCGGCATTATTATATGTTCACCCTGAAAAATCTGACCTTCCTCAATGTCTATCGCGGGATTTGCTGTTCGATTCCGGTGTCCGGTGTCAGCCATTCGCACGAACAGCTCTTTTTGGAAAACATCAAAGGGACCTTTTTGCGCAACGCCATGCGTCTTACGAATTCCAGCGAAGTCGGAGCATTTCACACGATCGAGATCTCTCCGCGCTATTGGCTGCATGCGGTCGGATGCGAGGTCCCTCAAGACGGCGAAACGCTGCAAAAATATTGCGAACGAAATCTGCATGCTCTAATTTTCGGAGATCTGGAATGGCAGCAGATCGAAAATGTGGCGATCGAGCACTGCCGCACGGGGATCGAGTTCCGCAAGGGGGATCGGATCGCCGATCCGCCGCTGGCGTTCATCGGGGAATTTTTCAATCTCAGGATCGAACACTGTTTTGACGGTCTTGTCGTCCGCGCCCTGTATATCCGTCTCGGCATCGAATTTGCCCGCTGCAGAATTGCGGCGCAGCGCTATGCCGTGATCAATCACTCTCCGCCCGAGGAAGGGCAGCTTTTGTTCTGCGGATGCAATTTGTCCGGGAAGATCAAAGGTGCGAATCTTTATTTTTCCGCTCGCGGGTGCTGCGGGGAGCGGCTGGTTCCCAGACCGATCGCAAGATATCGCCTGCCCCGCCGTGTCTTGTATCATGCGCTTGCAAACGGTATATGCAACGACGGCAGCGCCGACTGCACTGCGCCGTTACAGCGTCTCTTGGATGAGGCAGAAGCGGCAGGGGGCGGAATCGTCTACTGTCCTGCGGGACGGTATCTGCTCGCGGGGGAAATCAGGATCGGCGCGCATACGCAGCTGCGCGGCGCAGGCATGCACATCACCAAAGATTTGGCGCGCGGCGATTGCCTCGGAACGACGTTTCTCTGTTTCTCCGCGCCTGCGGTTACGCTGTGCGGGGACGGAAGTTCGTTCTGTTCGGCAAAACTCCTATATCCGGAGCAGAACGCCTTTCGACCGGAACGTTTTCGCGACATGCGGGAGACGGTTGCGGTGCAGGGGAATAATATCGCGATGCTCAATCTCTATTTTGTCAATGCCAATCGCGGAATCCGAATTGAAAACAGTGCGGATTTCCTTTGCAAACGCGTGATGGGCGGATTTTTCCGAAACATGTTTTTTCTCAAAGATTCCAAGGGGACGATAGATACCTGCCTCGCCAATGCGATAGCGGTGCATTTTGTAAGCAGGAACGTGCACGTCAGGATGGCAGATTGGGAGAGCGATCTGAAGGCGGTTGTCGAGCGAGTATATCCTTTTTCCCGTGCAAACAACGTCCTTGTCGAGGCGGATTCCAGCCGTGTCGAGATCAGAGGACTTTTTACGTACGCAAGCCATACGTTTCTGCGCGCAGCGAAGAGCGAGATTAGCGCCGTCAACGTCGGATTCGATTCGCAGCCTCCCGGAGAGGGGTGCTGTTTTGAGCTGACGGAGAGCGGGGCGGAAGTTTGCAATTTGCTTCGCGATGCCTGCGGAACGAGGGGAGAGCTGTATCGGAACAATCGTTCCGTGCTTACGCTCTGCAACTGTATCACGCTGCTGTTAAACAATTCGACGAATCCGGACGGCGATATCGTTGAAAATAATCCGATAAAAAAACAATAAAAATGCAAATTG
>CALVZL010000025.1 GCA_944372525.1 uncultured Clostridia bacterium | reverse complement strand
TCACATCTATATGTTGAGTGTGCCGTGTGTTTTATTTCATTTTTCATTTGTTAAAAACCTCCTGTTATTTATAGTGATGCGGTCGCCAAACCTTCACTAATTATAACACAGAGGTTTTTATTTACTATAGTGTTTTTATCGTCCCCCAGTAGAACTGGGGGTTTATTCTAGCTAAAGCGCCAATCATGAAAAAGCGCCGCTGAAAACTTGACAGAGCGGCGCTTTTCAGATAAAATGGAATGAAATACCACACAAGGAGGAAGGTCACATGAAAAAAATCGGAGCGGAGATTTTAGTCAGCTGTCTGAAAGAGCAAAATGTCGACACGGTATTCGGTTATCCGGGCGGAGCCGTTCTCGATATTTACGATGCGCTCTATCGGGACGGCACGATCCGCCACGTCACGACCTCGCACGAACAGGGCGCCGCACATGCCGCAGACGGATATGCGCGGGCAACCGGACGGGTCGGCGTCGTAATCGCCACCAGCGGTCCCGGAGCGACCAATCTCGTCACGGGAATCGCCACGGCGTTTATGGACTCCGTTCCCCTTGTCGCGGTCACGGGAAACGTCGGTATCTCTTTTTTGGGCAGGGACTCCTTTCAGGAAATCGATATTACGGGCATCACGATGCCCATTACCAAACACAATTTTATTGTCAAAGACGTAAAGGAACTCGCCGATACCATGCGCCGGGCGTTTGCGATCGCAAATTCGGGACGCAAAGGCCCCGTCCTCGTGGATATCCTCAAAAACGTACAAATTGCCGAAACGGATTATGAACCCGTCGCGCCCGTGTGTCCGACGCGCAAACCGCTTCCCGTCGAAGCGCTCCTTCCTGCGGCGGAACTGCTGCAAAAGAGCGAGCGTCCGCTGCTTTTAGTCGGCGGAGGCGCAATTTCTTCCGGCGCGGAAACCGAAGTGCTCGCCTTGGCGGAAAAACTGCAGGCCCCCGTCGTCTGTACGCTCATGGGCTTGGGTGCCTTCCCCGCCTCGCACCCTCTCTTCGGGGGAATGATCGGCATGCACGGCAGCGAAACCGCGGCAAAACTCACGCTTCAGAGCGACTGCATTTTTGCGCTGGGATCTCGGTTTTCCGATCGCGTCGCGCTCAACCGCGATCAGTTTTCGTCCGGGAAAACGATGATCCAGATCGATATCGACGACGCCGAGATCGGGAAAAACGTACGCGTCGAATACTCCGTCCTCGGGGACATCAAAGAGGCGCTCAAGACCCTGCTGCCCCTCCTTTCGTCCGTCGGAGAGCGCGAATTTGCACGTTCCGTTCCCCTCCTGCGCGCTTCGGAACGCGAACGGACGCTCCCTCCCGAACTCAGCAGGAAAATTCTCGCAACGGCGGCAAAACTTGCGGGAGACGCGGTGGTCGTCACGGATGTGGGACAGCATCAGATGTGGACGGCGCAATGCTATCCCTTCGATCGTCCGAGGCAGCTGTGCACAAGCGGCGGACTTGGCACGATGGGGTTCGGTCTCGGTGCGGCGATCGGCGCAACGATCGGGACCGGAAAGCACGCGCTGCTTGTCACAGGAGACGGCTCCTTCAACATGAATCTGAACGAACTTTCGACCGCGGTCACACAAAATCTTCCGATCACCATTCTTTTGATGAACAACCGCGCGCTCGGCATGGTGCGGCAATGGCAGAAAGTATTCTATGAAAGACGCTTTTCCCAGACCGACGTCAGAAAACAGACGGATTATGTGCTCTTTGCGCAAAGTTTCGGAGCAAAGGGACTTCGCATTGAACGGGAGGAAGACATCGTACCCGTTCTGGAGGAGGCGTTCTCCGTCTCCTCCCCCGTCCTTGTCGACTGCAGAATCAGCGAAGATGAAAATGTGCTGCCCATGATCAAACCGGGGCAGACATACGACAAAATCATCATTGATCGGGAGGAAATCAAATGAGTCGTTATATCATTTCAGCGCTTGTTTCCAACAAAAGCGGCGTGCTCACCCGTGTTGCCGCCCTCTTTGCACGCCGTGGCTACAACATTGAGTCCCTTTCCGTTTGCGCAACGGAAAATCCGGACGATTCGCGTATGACGATCGTTCTGAACGGAGACGAATACATTCTTTCTCAAATGCAAAAGCAGATGGACAAACTCATCGACGTGAAAAAGATCAAACAGGTCGAGCCGGACGCCGTCTGCAGAGAACTTATGCTGGTAAAGATCAAAACAGACGCCATGACCCGTTCTCAGATCTTTGAGATCAGTCAAATCTTCCGCGCAAATGTCGTGGATGTTTCTCCGGAAGCGACGATCCTGGAACTGACGGGAAAATCTTCCAAACTCGACGGTTTTATCAATATGCTTCTTCCCTACGGCATCATGGAGCTTGCCAGAACGGGGGTGACCGCGATATCCCGCGGAGCCGCATGTATCCGCGAAGAATTCGATTATAAAGAAAAAATCTGACCCGAGGAGGTGTTTTGTGAACAATCTTTTTTCCGAAGGACATCAAATGGCTGCACAGCGTTCCCTTTTGCGTGCGCTCGGATGGACGGATGCAGAAATCCGAAAACCGATCGTCGGGATCTTCTGCGCGCAGAGTGAGATCATTCCGGGACACATGCATCTTCAGCACATCGCTCGGGCGGCAGCCGAAGGCGTCATCGCCGCAGGCGGAAAGCCGGTCATTGTACCGACGATCGGGGTCTGTGACGGAATCGCCATGGGCCATAAGGGAATGCGTTACTCGCTCCCTTCCCGTGAGATCATCGCCGACAGCGTGGAAATCCTGGCAACGGCGCATGCCTTCGATGCCTGCATTTTTGTCGGAAATTGCGACAAAATCATTCCCGGAATGCTTCTCGGAGCGGTGCGCGTCAACCTTCCCGCACTTTTCATCTCGGGCGGCCCCATGCTGTCGGGAAGAAAAAACGGAAAAAAGCTTTCTCTCTCCTCCATGTTCGAAGCGGTCGGCGCCTACACTTCCGGACAAATCGACGAAACGGAGCTCATTTCCTATGAGTGCAGTGCTTGTCCCACCTGCGGATCCTGTTCCGGCATGTTCACGGCAAACTCGATGAACTGTCTCTTGGAGGCGCTCGGTATGGCGCTGCCCGGAAACGGCACCCTTCCTGCCGTTTATTCCTCCCGCCTCGCGCTTGCCAAAGAAAGCGGGGAAGCCGTTATGCGCCTGGCGGAAGCTCGTCTGTGCCCGCGCAATCTCCTCACGCCATGCGCGCTGAAAAACGCAGAAAGCGTCGACATGGCGATCGGCGCCTCCTCCAACTCCGTCCTTCATCTGCTCGCGCTGGCAAACGAACTCGGTTTTCCCAAGCAAGTTCTCTCCATCGACACCATGAACGAAATTTCCGCAAAGACTCCCAATCTCTGCCGCCTTGCCCCCGCGGGTCCGCATGACATTGAAGATCTCCATGACGCGGGAGGGATCTCGGCTGTCATTCGTTCACTGATCGACGCCGATCTGTTTGAAGGCAGTGCGATGACCGTTGCCTGTAAAACTCAAGACGAACTCACAAAAAATGCTGCCGTGAAAAATATGGAGATCATCCGACCTGTCTCCGCCCCCTATTCCCCCTATGGCGGACTCGCCATTCTCAAAGGAAACCTTGCGAAAGACGGCGCCGTCGTCAAAAAGAGCGCCGTCGATCCAAAGATGTACCGACACTCCGGCCCCGCGCGCGTCTTTGATTCGGAAGAAGAGGCAATGGAGGCAATTTCACATAACCGCATTCAAAAGGGTGACGTCGTCGTCATTCGTTACGAGGGTCCCAAAGGCGGGCCCGGAATGCGCGAAATGCTTTCCCCCACCTCCTCTATCATCGGCGCGGGACTGGGCGCAGATGTCGCGCTGATCACGGACGGACGGTTTTCGGGCGCAACGCGCGGTGCGGCAATCGGACATGTCTGCCCGGAAGCGGCGGCAGGCGGTGCGATCGGCATCGTCCAAGAAGGCGATCGCATTGAAATCGATATCGAAAAAGGCGAGATCAATCTCTGTATCCCGGATACAGAACTCCGCGCACGGCTTGAGAGCTTTGTCCCGAAAGAAAAGCCTGTCGACGGATATCTGAAACGATACCGCACGCTGGTGGAATCCGCATCGGACGGCGCCGTCTTCCGAAAAATCTGACCTCTCTTTTTGTTCTCTCAATGTGCCGCCGACCTGCTTTCAGGGAGGCGGCTCTTTTCGAACAATTCACTTTTTCGGAGAAAAGGTCTGAATAATTTGACACAACCTTCCGAATATGCTATACTTTTTTATCAGAAAAAACGGAGGTATTCACTATGGCCATGACGATGACGCAAAAAATTCTTGCAGCTCACGCAGGGCTTGACCGTGTATCCGCGGGGCAGCTCATTGAAGCAGAGCTGGATCTCGCGCTTGCCAACGACATCACCGCCCCCGTTGCCATCAACGAAATGGAAAAGACGGGTGGATGCGTAAAATTCCAGGACAAAATCGCGCTGGTCATGGACCATTTTACTCCGAACAAAGATATTAAAGCCGCCTGCCAAGTGAAAAAAACGCGGGAATTTGCCAAAGCCCAGGGGATCAATTATTTTTTTGACGTGGGGCACATGGGGATCGAACATGCTCTTCTGCCCGAGCAGGGATTGGTCGGAGCAGGCGACTGCGTGATCGGCGCAGACAGTCATACCTGCACTTACGGCGCTCTCGGAGCGTTTTCCACGGGTGTCGGCTCGACCGATCTCGCCGCCGCAATGATCACCGGAAAAGCTTGGTTCAAAGTTCCCGCCGCGCTTCGATTCGATCTCAAAGGGAGCCTTCCCCCCTTCGTGACCGGAAAAGATCTCATACTTCATCTCATCGGGATGATCGGCGTAGACGGAGCTCTTTATAAAAGCATGGAGTTTTCTGGAGTCGGTGTTTCCTCACTTTCCATGGACGACCGCTTCACTGTCTGCAACATGGCAATCGAAGCGGGGGCGAAAAACGGAATTTTTCCGGTGGACGATCAGACGCTTGCCTATCTGAAAAACCGCTTTGTCCGCACCCCGAAGATCTACGAGGCGGATGCAGACGCAAAATATGAGCGAACGATCTCTGTCGATCTTTCATCGCTGAAGCCCACCGTTGCCTTTCCGCACCTTCCGGAAAATACCCGCACCGATTGGGAAATGATTCCCATCCATCAAGTCGTCATCGGCTCCTGCACCAACGGGCGCATCTCAGATCTTCGGCAAGCTGCGGAAATCCTTCGCGGCAGAAAAGTCAGCGACCATGTACGCTGTATCGTCATCCCCGCCACGCAGGAAATTTACCTGCAGGCAGTTTCCGAGGGGCTTGTCGCCGATATGATCCGAGCAGGCGCGGTCGTTTCCACGCCCACCTGCGGTCCCTGTTTGGGCGGACATATGGGGATCCTTGCCGACGGAGAGCGCTGCGTCTCCACCACAAACCGAAACTTCGTAGGACGAATGGGACACATCACAAGCGAAATCTATCTCGCCTCTCCCTATGTTGCGGCAGCGAGCGCCGTTGCGGGGCGCCTCGCTCTTCCCGAGGAGGTAATGTAATATGAAAGTACAAGGAGTTGTTCATAAATACGGAAGCAACGTAGATACCGACGTGATCATTCCGGCGCGTTACCTGAACACCTCTTCCCCGCAGGAGCTAGCCGCTCACTGCATGGAAGACATTGACAAAGAGTTCGTCCGTCGCGTCAATCCGGGCGATATCCTTGTTGCCGAGGATAATTTCGGATGCGGGTCATCCCGCGAACATGCGCCGATTGCCATCAAGGCAAGCGGGATCTCTCTCGTCATCGCCAACACGTTTGCGCGCATTTTCTATCGCAACGCCATCAACATCGGGCTCCCCATTCTTGAATGCCCTGCGGCAGTAAAAGCGATCCGAGCGGGCGACCGTCTCTCCTGTGACCTCGCCAATGGAAAAATTGTCAATGAGACGACGGGCGAGTCTTTTACGGCGCAGCCCTTCCCTCCCTTCATTCAAACGATCATTTCCTGCGGCGGTCTTTTGAATTCTCTGAAAAAAATTAGATGATCGGACAAACGACCGTTCCGGGAGTCATTCATGAAACATCTTGGTTCCGTCTTTTATGCTCTTTTGCTCGTTCTTTCCGCAGCTGTAATCGGTGCGCTCATTGTATATTTCCGTACAAAAAGCGACCTTGCCTTCGCTGCGGTTTTCGTCTTTTTTGTTCTCTACCTGGTACACCTCGTCTACGGTCTGACACGCGGGAAGAAACAGCGTAAAACGCTCGAAGAGGAGCGCGAAAGGTTCCGCAGAATACTTCGAATCGAAAACTGCCGCGTCGTATATATCACCTATCTTTCCGATGAACGGCATATCGACCGTCCTTCCGAACTTCGGCGGGATTATCTGATCGAGCTCTATCCCGCAATGGCGGAGGAAGAAAATCTCAAGCGTCATCTTTGGTATGACCTGTCACAGACGGAAGAAAATCGCTTGGACACCCTGTGTTTCGGAAAATTCCGTGTTCCGAAATCTTTTCTCGGAGAGATCGCTGAAAAGCGGATTTATATTCAGGCTGCATTTTTCGATGTTGCAAAAGAAAACCCGCAATATCGTCCCGTTTTTGAGAAAAATCAAATTGTTCTCTACGGAGAGGACTTCCCGAACATTAAGGAGGCGACAGTATGAAAAAACAGATCACCGTCCTTCCGGGCGACGGAATCGGACCGGAGATTACAAGCGCGGCACTCCGCGTCTTGCGCCGCATCGAACAAAAATTCTGCCATAAATTCAACTTCTCGTTTTCTCTCATCGGAGGCAGCGCCGTCGATGTCTGCGGAAGTCCGCTCCCGCAAGAAACCATTGACGCATGTCTTGCTTCGGACAGCGTATTGCTCGGCGCGGTGGGCGGTCCGAAATGGGATGTTCTTCCTCCTGAAATGCGTCCGGAAAAAGGGCTGCTCGGGATCCGAAAGGCAATGAACCTCTATTCCAATATTCGCCCCGCACGGCTTTGGAAGGCGCTGTCCGGCGCTTCTCCCCTCAAAGCGGAATTGCTCGAACACGGCGTTGAAATCACCGTCGTCCGCGAACTGACGGGCGGAATTTATTTCGGCAAACGGGAGACGCTGGAGGATCCGACGCTCGGACCGACGGCGCGGGATACAGAACAATATTCCGCTTTCGAAATAGAACGGATCACGCGAATTGCCTGCGAACTTGCGCGCAAACGGACAGGAAGGATTATTTCCGTCGACAAGGCGAACGTGCTTGATACCTCCAGGCTTTGGAGAAAAACGGTCCATGCCTATGCTGCGGCCAACTATCCAGACGTGTCGGTAACAGACATGCTGGTAGACAATGCCGCCATGCAAATCGTTAAAAATCCTGCTCAATTTGATGTCCTGCTTACTTCCAATCTGTTCGGTGATATCTTGTCCGACGAGGCGGCGCAGGTGACGGGCTCCATCGGTATGCTTCCCTCCTCCTCACTCGGCGACGGAACGCGTGGATTGTATGAACCTATCCACGGCTCCGCCCCGGATTTAGCGGGAACGGATACCGCCAATCCGATCGCCACCGTCCTTTCCTGTGCTATGATGCTGCGGGACTCTTTTTCGCTTTCGGAAGAAGCGGCTGCCGTCGAACATGCGGTCGACGCGGTACTGGAGGAGGGTTATCGCACTGCCGATATCTTCTCGGCGGGAATGAAGCGGATCGGCTGCATGCAAATGGCAGAACTGATCGCGGAGCGCATATGATTGAAAACAATGTCCGTTCGATTCTCAGCAGCATTTCCGACGGAAACTGCTTTCATGAACAAATTACGCTGGTCGCGGCGACAAAAATGCGGACACCCGAAGAGATCAATCGGGCGATTCGCGCGGGAATTACCGATATCGGAGAAAACCGCGTCCAGGAATTTCGCGAGAAAAATGCCTTCGTCATGCAAGCAAACCGTCATTTTATCGGACACTTGCAGACCAACAAAGTCAAATACCTCATCGGAAAGATCGATCTGATCCATTCCGTCGACCGAGACGAACTTGCAGACGCCATTGAAACCCGCTCTCTGAACGAAAATCTTCGCACAGATATTCTCATTCAGATCAATATCGGAAACGAGGCAAGCAAGGGCGGCTATCGCGCGGAGGAAGGAAGAAAAGTTTATGAACGCTTTCACAGCAGGGCAGGTTTGCGCGTCCGCGGGTATATGGCAATGCTACCCAATACAACAGACGGCTCTCTTCTCAATCGTCTCTGCGACGATATGCGCGCGCTCTATGACGATGTCCGCAAGACTGATCCGGACATCTGCTTTCTCTCGCTCGGAATGAGCGGAGACTGGGAACGCTGTGTTTCCCGCGGCTCGAACATGATCCGCATCGGTACGGCAATTTTCGGAGCACGGCAGACCTCGGCGGAGTAAACAAACCGAACACAAAAAAGGAGATTCTATGCCTTCTTCGATCACACATCAGCTCATTGCGGAGGAAACGCTTTCCCGTCTCCCCGCCTCTCTGCAGACCGCCGTCGAGGCGGCGCCGGACGAATACTTTTTCGGATGTCAGGGACCTGACTTTCTCTTCTTTTACCGGATCGGGAACAGAAGCGAATATAATCTCGGGAAATTTATGCACCGCAACTGCGTCTACGATGTCTTTTGCCTCTTCCTGCGCGTACTGCGCGGAGAATTCGCCGAATTCTCTCTGCGGGAACGCACCTGCGTTCTTTCGTACGCACTCGGCTATATCACGCACTATTGCGCCGATTCGACCTTTCACCCTTTTGTCTATCGCTACCTTGCGCTGATCAATGCAGAAAAGAGCGTCCATCAGCAGATCGAAAACGACTGGGACGTCTATTTTTTACGCAACCTGAGAGGAAGAGAAGCCGAAAAATTTTTCCCTTCTTTTTCCGTAAAACGCCTCAAAAAATGCGATGCGCTCCCGTCGCTCTATGCCCGCATTGCCGAAGCGCTCCGCAGAAAGAAGGTTCGCCGCGGTCCCTTCCGCGCGGGAATCCGAAACTTCGGCTGGTATCTTCGTTTCTTTCATAACAAATGCTATCAAAGCCAGCGAAAATGGGAAAAGGCTGAACAACGGCTGCGTCTCAAAAAGTACTTTTCCCGGCTTTATCCGCGCTCCTGCCCATCCGAAGACATCTTGGCGTCGGATCGTTTCCGTGAATTGTCGGAGGGAATCGCCGAAAATGCAGACGGGCTCTTCTCCTGTGCCGTTGAACGCAGCATCCTTCTCTGCAACCATTTTGCCGAAGCACTCAACAACGGAACTGAGCTTTGCCGCGAAGAATTTTCGAACGGACTGCTCACAGGAAAACCGGTTTCCGGCTTCTTGAACTGAAAAATTCTTTATAACAATCCGAATACGCCCGTGCGGTATTCCCGCACGGGCGTATTTCTTATCCTTCCTCCTCGAGAGGAAAGGCATCTTTTTCCGTCTTGCCCCATCTTTTCTCAATGAACCGCATCTTCCAGCTCAACGGCACGAGCGCGGTTCCCGCCTGCATGACGCGGTTCCAAAATCCGATCACAGGCGTTCTTCGGTTTTTTTGCACCGCTTCCAAGCTCTTTTGGGCAACTCGATCCGCAGAAATCGCCGCCAATCTTCCCCAAACTCCCTGTGCGCGGATGTTTTCCCTCACATCGTCTCTGGTCGGAATCGCTCCCGGAAGAACGCAGGTCACTTTTGCACGTCCTTTCAATTCAACGCGAAGCGCTGCATAAAACTGAGCCAGCGCGCGCTTCGTCGCGCTGTACAGCGCAAAGAAGGGCATGGGATAGATCCCGGAAACGCTCCCGATCGCAAGCAGCTCCGTATTTCCGTCGAGCGGCGCCCGCTTGATCACCGCTCGCGTAAAGGAAATCGCGCCTTCGAAATTGACTCTCGTCTGAAAAGTCAACTTTTCCTGCGTATAGCGTTCGAAAGGCTTCTGAATATCCGCGCCGGCAACATAGATCAATCTGGAAAACCGAATCCCTTCCGCATCCGTCTTTCGGAAAAAAGCCCGCCGCGAAGTCTCGTCAGACAAATCGCAAGGAAAATACTGAACGGACAGAGACGACGTCTGTCTCCGCAGTTCTTCCGCGCGCTCTTTGAGTTTTATTTCGCTCCGTCCGGTAAGAAAAAGCGGTTCGCCGCGTTCAGCAAGCAAACGGACAAATGCTCCACCCAACCCTCCGCAGGCGCCCGTGATCAGCGTATATAACATTTCCTTTCTCCTGTCATACAAAAAACTCGGCGCGTGACCGATTCAACGCGGCATTCCCGCCCGTGGGATTTGTTCCTCTGCACAAACATGCCCGATCGGAAACCAGCGAACCAATTCCCTTTCGCGGCGCTCAGATAGATCTTCCCATGCGATACGCTCTTTCCGGCGCATCCGTCATCTTGATTTCCCCCGCTTTTGTTGCTCCCGTTCCGCGTAAAACCCCCGCCAAGCGAACGCCGTCAAAGCAATTGACCCAGCCCTGGATCTCCTTCACGGCACCGTCCATCGCCGATTCTTCGCCATCTGCAGAAGATGCCAGCAAATAGACGTCGCGAAAGGCGTTTTGCCTTGAATAAAGCGGATTCAATCTGTCAAGAAAGGTCTTCAACTGTCCCGAAACGGAATAATAATAGATTGGCGTGGCGAAGACAAGCACATCGGCATTGCTCAGACGTTCATATAGGGCGCCCATGCCGTCATGCACAAGACAGTCGTCGTGACTCTGGCAAAACAGACAGCCTCTGCAAAACTGCAAATCGAGCTCCCGAATACGGATCAGCTCCACTTCATTCCCCTTTTCCCGCGCGCCCTCGGCGAAAGATTCCGCAAGAATTTCGGAATTTCCGCCCGTACGAGGCGTAGCGGACACTATTACGGCCCTCTTTCCCAAACCTTTCCTCCCATTTCTCCGCAGAGAAAAATTCTTTCCGAACGTCATTATACCTCGTATCCTTCCTTCTGTCAAATCACCGTCCGCAAAAAACAGCAGAAAAAAGAGCGCCTTTCAGACGCCCTTTTATACATGATCTTTCCGCCGTCCCGAACTCAACCGATCTGACGGCGAATCGTCTGCAATGCATTTTTTTCCAGCCGCGAGACCTGCGCCTGTGAAATTCCGACTTCTGCCGAGATCTCCGTCTGCGTTTTCCCCTCATAATAACGGAGCTGTAAGATCTTCTTTTCCCGTTCTCCGAGATGATTGATTGCCTCGCGAAGCGCAACTCGTTCCGTCCAAATCTCATCGCTCTGCGTTTCGTCATAAATCTGGTCCATGAGTTCCAGCGTGTCGCCCGATTTGTTGTAGACAGGATCGTACAAAGAAATCGGATCGGAAATTGCGTCAAGCGCGTAGACCACCTCCCGTTCCATGACCTGCATACGCTCTGCGATCTTGCCGATCGTCGCCTCTTCTTCGTGTTCCTCGATTTCTTCACGTACTTTCAGAATCCGATATGCGGTATCCCGTATGGAACGGGAGACCCGAAGAGAATTTCCGTCACGCAAATATCGCTTGATTTCTCCCAAAATCATCGGAATGACTCTTGAACGTCGAAAACCCATTATAATATTTCCGTTCAGTTTCCCTTACGGATAGTCATATTATAGCACATTCCGACAAATTTTGCAACTTTTTATTCA
>CALVZL010000024.1 GCA_944372525.1 uncultured Clostridia bacterium | reverse complement strand
AACCGCGGTCGGATCGAGGCGGTGAACGCAATATTCGGCGCGCGGGTCTACTTGGGGACGGAGAAGCCGACGAACAGCGAATTCATTGCACTCGTTGCAGACAAACTCATCCTCGAAAGCATGATTTAAGGACAGAGTTGCAACATTTTTCCCGTTGTGCTATGATGAGGGAAAGGAGCGTTGCGAAAGAAGAATGAAACTGGAATTTGAACTGATCCCGGACGGTTGCTGGTATTCCAATCTGCGTACGGTGCTGACACAAGGGCAATGGGATCTCGTGCGGAAAGACGCCTATGCGCGGGCGGGCGGAAGATGTATGATCTGCGGGGCGGTCACCCGTTTGGAAGCGCACGAGCGGTGGAGTTATGACACGGCGCGCGGCATACAGAAACTGGAAGACGTCATTGCCGTGTGCCGAGACTGTCACGCCGTGATCCATATCGGGAGGACGCAGCTCAAAGGGGACGAGCGGGCGGCGGCCGAACATTTCATGCGAGTGAACGGCGTGGATTACGCAACGTACCGAAAGTCTCTCGGGGAGGCGAATGAACTGCACAGAGAACGAAACCGCGTGGCGGAGTGGACACTTGATCTGAGCTGGCTTCGCCGGTTTGCGCCGAAGGATCGCTGAAGGAAGGGCGGCAGTTTTTGCCCAACTTTTCGTAAAATCTTTTTCCGGAAGCGTTTAAAAATTTTTCTGCGCGGTATAAATAGAGTGTAAAAAGAATTCCGGAGAGCAGTTCCGGGAACAGAATCAAAGGAGATGATTGTTATGAAAACTTATTTGCAGAAAAGAACCTCGAACGACATCTTCGATGCCTTTAACGACTTCTTCAGACCGATGTTTTACGATGAAAAACTTGACAGCATGAAGACCGATATCAAGGAAACGGAAGAGAATTATGAGCTGGAGATCGAGCTTCCCGGCTTCAAGAAAGAAGAGATCAAAGTCTCTTTGGAGAACGGTTATCTGACGGTCGGAGCAGAAAAAGCGGAGTCCAAGGAGGACGGAGAGCAAAACGGAAAGCGTTACATCCGCAAGGAGTGCAGCGTTTCCTGTCAGCGCAGTTATTATGTCGGGGACGACGTGGAGCAGGAGAACGTCAAAGCAAAATACGAAAACGGGATCTTGTCTCTGATCGTACCGAAGGTACAGCCGAAGAAGGCGGCGCCTACCACCATTACGATCGAATAACGGCCATCGTCTTCGCAAAAAGAGGGACTGGAAGAAGGTGCGGTTCCCAAGGGGTCAAAAACAGATGGAAATTCAATAGGAATTGCATCGTTCAAGCGATTTAAAAAGAGCAACCTGCCTTTTCGGCAGGTTGCTCTTTTTTTGCGTCGGTTGACGGAGATACAGCAGGATGGCATCGCCGCCGCTGTTCCGCGTTTCACGACCGAACTCTTTCTTATGCGGCGTTCAAACGGATTGGGCGCAGAACGTCTGCATTTTGATTTTTCGTTTAAAATCACAGGAACTGCGGTTTTTCAGACATATTTCTTTCCGTGACGGCTCCGTTTCGAAGCGGCTGCCATTGTTTTTTCGGCGTCTATCGGGAAAACACAGAGCTTTGCTGACACCGATTCGGAGTAAAGCAAGAAGGCGGCTTATTTTGGGATCGACGCCCTGGCAGACTGTCTGGAAGGTTTACTGCAAGGCGGGCAGGATGGAGTGAAAGTTTTTACGGCGGAAGGAGACGGGTATGACCGCACGGAAAAAATTTGTTCCCTTGCGCGGGAGTGCGGGATCCCCTTGCAAAAGACGCGCGTGTCGGAGTGTGATATCGCATGTCTGCGGGAAGAAGGCGTGGAACTTGGCGTTACCGCGGGATATCCATGGAAAATTCCGGTCACAGAGGCGTTATGCAGGTCAATCTGCATCCGGCTCTGCTGCCCGAGGGCAGAGGACCGTGGCCGATGCCAACCGCCATTCTGCGCGGTAAATCGTCCGGGGTAACGTTGCATAAGCTGGCGGAAGAGTCGGATGCGAGACGTACGTTCTTCGGTGTTTATGAAGGTGCAGCGCGGCCTTCCGCGTTACGACAATGCGCGGTAGTAGCTCTCCACGCGGATCTATTCGATCGCGCATCATTCCGCGGTCGATTACTGTCGGCGGGTGCGTGCGGCAGAGCAAATGAAGGAAGAAATTCTCTGTACGGAAGACGGATTCGAGGATCTGTACAACGACGAAACCTTAAACGAACTTGCAGACGCGTTGGAAAAGCTGCCCCCGCGCGAATGCGATGTGATCGTGTTGCACTATTATTCGGGAAAATCTCCGAAAGAAATTGCAGGGTTGATGCAGATGTCCTGTCCGAATCTGAAATCCCTGCGCAAAAAGGCACTTGTGCGCTTAAGAAAGCTGTTGCAGTTCCAAATCTGAGGCGGATCCGAGGGGGAAGCCGCCTCCGTCGGTTCGCCCGTGTTTTACGGAAGGGAAGACGTATTTTTTACCGAAGAGACAGGAGATCCATATCAGTCGGCGGCGTTTTCCGTTTCTTTTCTGTTTTTGTGGGATTGACGGCGGTGGTCAACCGTTTCGGCCGTGGAACGAGCGGACCGATCGCGAAAAATTGGGGAAAACACGATGAAAAGACGATGAGAAGAGGCCTCCTTGTTCAGATGAGCGCTGCATATTCTTCGTACAGCGTCTCCGTTTCTTTTCGAAGGGCATCCAGACGTTCGGTCAGTTCGCGCACTTTTTTATAGTCTGCGGCGCATTGCGCCAGTTTTTCGTTACAGACAGACTCCTCTTCTTCGATCGCCTCAAGTCGTATTTCGATCTCACGCATACGAGTCCGCAGGCGAACTTCTTTTGCCCTTTCTGCCTTTGAACGATAGCCGTTCTTTCCTGCGGGTTCTGTTTTTGGAGGAGGAGGGGCGGTTTGTTGCTTTTGGAGCTCGAGAAATTCCGCATAGCTGCATTTGGCGGAGGAGAGTTTTCCGTTTTCGATGAGTGCGATCTTATCGGCGACGGCTTCGATGAACCGTCGGTCGTGCGAGACGAACAGGATGGTGCAATCGCTTTCGCGGAGCGCCTGTTCGAGCGCTTCCCGCGCGGGCAGGTCGAGGTGGTTGGTCGGCTCATCCAAAAAGAGGACGTTGCCGCGGCGGCTTTCGAGCAAAGCCAGTTCGAGTTTTGCGCGCAACCCTCCCGAAAGTTCGCGCACTTTTTTTTCGACATCTTCGGCAGACAGTCCCGCCTGTGCGAGAAGATTGCGCGCCTGGCTGTGCGGCATGAGCGGATTCGCGCCCCAAAATGCATCGAGCGTTCGTTCATCGGGGTCGAGATCGGCATTTTCCTGGTCGTAATAAGCGATCTTTACAAATTTCCCCCGCGTTACCAGCGGAGAATCGGACATGAGAAATTTCAGAAGCGTCGTCTTTCCCGTGCCGTTTTCTCCCGTCAAGGCGCATTTTTCGCCGCGCATGAGGGTGAAGGAGGCGTGGGTAAGCAATGGTCTTTCCCCTGCCTGCAGATCAAAAGAAGGGGCGTCGAGGACACGTTCATAGGGAGGGTCGGAAAAGGAGAAGACAAAGCGCGGAGGCGCGGACGGCGGAAGCGGCTTTTCCGGAACGCCGAGTTTCTCCAGTTTTTTCACGCGGGATTGCGCGCTCTTTGCCGTGGTCGCCCGCACGAGGTTTCTGTCTACGTAGTCGCGGAGTTTTGCAATTTCTTCGCATTTCCGTTCATATTCCCGCTGCCGCACTTTCCGCTGTTCTTCTTTGAGTGTTTTATAGACGGAGTAATTTCCTTTGAAAGAACAGACTGTTCCGTTTTCCAGTTCCAGCGTGCGGGAAGTGACGCGGTCGAGAAAATATCGGTCATGCGAGACGACAAACAGGGCGCCGCGGTAGCTTTCGAGGTATTCTTCGAGCCAAAAAAGGGTTTTTACGTCGAGATGGTTGGTCGGTTCGTCGAGAATGAGCAGTTCGGGCTGTTCGAGCAGAAGCCTGCACAGTTTGAGACGAGTTTTTTCTCCTCCCGACATCGTGGAGACGATTTGCCGATATTTTCCTTCGAATCCCATGCCTCCGAGCACGGTGCGGATGCGCACGTCGGTATGGTAGCTGTCTCGGGCGGCGATGCGCTTCTCCAGTCGTTCGATTTCCGAAGAGAGAGCGGCGATTTGTGCCGGAGCCGCTTCGGAGAGCGCCATTTGTGTTTGCGAGAGCTTTTCGATGAGAAGGCGGTCTTCCGCATAAACTTCCTCCATCGCGCCGTAGACGTCGGCGTCCGATTCCAATCCGCCGCTCTGTTCAAGGTATCCGCAGACCAGTCCGTTTCGGCGAAAGATAGAGCCGCGGTCGGGGGTGAGCTGTCCCAGCATGAGTCGCAGAAGCGTGGTTTTCCCTTCGCCGTTTCCGCCGATGAAACCGACGCGCTCTCCTTCGTGCAGGGAAAAGGAGATGTCTTTGAGGAGAGTTTCGCCGCGGTAACCGAACGAAACGTTTTCAAGGGATAACAGCATAATCGTGCTCCGAAGTACAAAAACTGAGGATATGAAAGATTGGTTTGCCTTGCGGCGCATTGAAGAACGGCTCAGGGGCGCCTCCCCTGCGCAAAGCGGCAGCCTGACCAAAAAACTGGTCCGTCTCAAAGAACGGCTGATGCAAGAAAAGCGGGAGCGCTGACCCGATCATTCGTCCCATGTCGGAATGAATGCTTTGCCTGCGCTCGCTTTGCTCTGCAGATACACGGAGTCGAACCCGAGGGAGAGAGCATAGTCGCAGACTCTGCGGTATTCGCGGTCCGTGACGGTGCGGTTAAGTTCCAGATATTTTGAGATTTCCCCCATGGGCGTGTACTGCCGCATAAGAGAAAGGGGAGCGCCGTCGGGCAGGACGGTGCGGAGAAAATCGAGCACGCGCAGGGAATCGGAAGTGCACATGGGGAGCACGAGGTGCCGTACGAGAATCCCGGAAAGCAATTTGCCCGTTTCGTCGTAACGGACGGGTTTTTTTGTCATAAAGCCGATCGCCTTGCTCGCATAATCGAAATAATCTCTTCTTCCCGTGTAGCGGAAGGACAGTTCGGGGGAATAAAATTTGAGATCGGGGAGATAGACGTCGACATAGGGATCGATCTCTTCCAGCGCGGAGGGCGTACAGTAGCCGCTGGAATTGTAAACGACGGGAATGTGCGGACGATACAGGCGGAGCGCTTCTGCAATTTGGTCGGAGACGTGGTCGGGCGTTACGAGGTTGATGTTGTCCGCGCCCATCTCCTCGAGGCGGCGGAAGATATCCGCAAGTTCCCGTGGCGAGACCGGTTTTCCCCGTGCGGCGCGGGAAATCTCGTAATTCTGACAGAACACACAGCGCAAAGAACACCCTCCGAAAAAGACGGTCCCGCTCCCGTTGGCGTGGGAAACGGGGGGTTCTTCGAAGGGGTGCAGGTAATATTTTGCGACAGTCAGCCCTTGTACGCCGCATCGGCCCGCGCGAATGTCTCGGTCTGCCCCGCATTGCAGGGGGCAAAGTCTGCATTCCATATACAAAAATTATAGCATGTCTGCGCGGGAAAAGCAACTTTTTCAGGGAAGATCGCGCTCGACCTCAAGGTCATTTGAATTCCGGCATGAATTTTCGGTAGCGTACGGGAAGATAGCCGCGCATCTGTTTCAAACGGAGGCGGGAGGGAATGTTGACGCTCCGATAATATTCCCGCCAGAGAGACTGCCACGCCTCCTCATCCGCAGAAAGCAAAACTTCCGCCCGTTCAAGCGGCGCGAGAAAGAGATGTTCCCCGTCCCAGACGGAGGCTTTTTTGCGGGAGACGTCGTGAATGACAAAGGGATATCCGGGCAGCCGCGCGCGAAAATGTATGCCGAGCAGGTCGCAGATGTCATTGTCGGGAGAAATGGGGGCATAGAGCGCGCCGCTGGCGCTTTCGAGGAACCGCACGAACCCCTTTAAGCGCTCCGCCTCATGTCCCACGCGCGCCATGCACTCGGATGCGGCGAGCACATCCGCATCGGCGAGCATATCGCGGACGGGACGCTGCTTTTGCGCGATGAGGCGAAGATAGCGAAAGGCGATCTGTTCTTTGTTTTTTTCGCCGCTGCGCAGCAGGGTATCGAGCTCTCGCATACATCTGCCGTCGAGCTGAAGAAAGCGCCGTTCCGCCCGCTTTGCCCGTTCCTCGTCTGCGGTGACAAAGGCGCATTGCTGACCGAGCGCAAGCTGATGTTCGGAGGATGCGATCGCGGAGTCCGGATCCGGAAACGCGAGCAAAAACGCCGTGAGAAATCCTTCTTTTGTTCCGTCGATAAAGTAGATCATAGTTCCCCCGTCAGCGCGGAATATGCCGGTTCCGCCTCGGAAAGAGGCAAAAGTGCGTTGGGATTGTCAAACAAACTCAGTTGCTTTGCGGGCTGTATGCCCGTCGAGAGCAGTCCGCGCAGCCCGGTTCTGCTTTTGGTCCCCGAATATTTCCCCCCGCAGGTGATGAAATAGGCCGCGCGGCGGAGGACGACGCGCATTTTGCGCAGATCCTCAAGGGTGAGCGGGGTGTAGCGGCGCGCCTGAGTAATTTTATAGGCGCTTTTTGCTCCGATTCCCGGAACACGGAGAAGCATTTCAAGAGGCGCTGTATTGACTTCCACGGGAAAACAGTGTAAATTTTTCAGCGCCCAGGCGCATTTCGGATCATATTCCAAAGGGAGATTTTCTCCTTCGGGAAGGAGTTCTTCGGCGGAAAATCCGTAAAACCGCAGCAGCCAATCCGCCTGATAGAGGCGGTGCTCCCGCAGCTGTTCCACGGGAAGATCCGGAAGCAGGGAGTCGCGGACCACGGGGACATAGGAGGAATAGTAAACTCGCTTCAATCCCAGTTTCCGATAGAGATTTTGGGAAAGACGGAGGATGAGTCCGTCCGGTTCGGGGCTTGCACCCACGATCATCTGCGTGGTCTGCCCCGCCGGCAGGAACAGGCCGTTTCGCTTTTCTGCCCGAAAGAGTTCTTTTTCTTTTGCAAGGCGGCGCATAGGCAACAGCAGGCTCTCCTTGCTTTTTTGCGGCGCAAGCAGTTTCAGACTGCGTTCGGAAGGGAGTTCGATGTTATAGCTCATGCGGTCGACATACCGTGCCGCTTCCCGCACGAGTGTCTCGTCTGCCCGCGGGATTCCTTTGAGATGGATGTATCCGTGGAAGGCATATTCCGTGCGCAGTTTTTTGACGGTGATCAGCAGCCGCTCCATCGTATAGTCGGGATTTTTCACGACGGCGGAGGAGAGGAACAGCCCTTCAATATAGTTGCGTTTGTAAAAATCTACGGTGAGAAGACAAAGTTCTTCCGGTGTCGCCGTGGCGCGGGGAACGTCCGCGTCCGCCCGATTGGGGCAGTATCGGCAGTGATAGACGCAGTCATTGCTCATGAGAATCTTCAGCAGGGAGACGCAGCGGCCGTCGGGAGTGAAGGAATGGCAGCAGCCCGCCGCCGAACCGTTTCCGATGCCTCCTTCGTTTTTCCGCCTGCTTCCCGAGGAGGAACAGGAGACGTCGTATTTTGCTCCTTCTGTCAGGATTTTCAGTTTCTCTTCGGATATCATGCCTCGATTATAGCACGAAAAACGCGCAATGTCAAACATTTGTTTGCAAAAAAGTCATAAAAAATTCTTGCGCGAGGGAGGAGATTGTGGTATCATATTTTCACAGGGCTGTCACCGGATTGTGAAATATTCTTAATATTTTCAAAGTATAATCCGAAACAGGAGGCATGTATGAAAGTTTTGATCGTAGACGACGAGGAAATGATCCGCAACGTACTGCGCGAGTATATTGAATTTGACGGCGGAGAAGCGGACGAGGCGCAGGATGGCATGGAAGCCGTGAAAAAATGCCGCGAAAACGATTACGACATCGTGCTCATGGACGTAATGATGCCAAGACTTGACGGATTTTCCGCCGTAAAAGAGATCAAAAAGTACAAAGACGTTCCCGCCATCATGCTGTCGGCGCGCGGGGAAGAATACGATAAGCTCTTCGGGTTCGAGATCGGGTCAGACGACTATGTCACCAAGCCCTTTTCTCCCAAGGAGGTCATTGCGCGCATCCATGCCGTTGTCAACCGCACCAAGGGGGCGGCGGAACGAGCGCCGCGCGATCAATATGAATTCGAAGGACTGAAGATCGATATCGCGGGACGCAACGTTTACGTCAACGGCGAACGGGCGGAACTCACTCCGAAAGAATATGAGCTGCTGTTTTATTTTGTCGAGAATCGGGGGGTAGCGCTCACGCGCGAACGTCTTCTCAACAAAGTTTGGGGGTATGATTTTTACGGGGACGACCGTACGGTGGATACCCATGTGAAGATGCTGCGCGGCAATCTCAAGGAATACCGGAAATTTATTGTGACGTTGCGCGGGCTGGGATATAAATTTGAGGCGTGATCTTACCGAGAGGGAGATATGGAACAGAAGGGGCGTGACAAAAAGAAAAAAATCAAGACGAGGAATCTGAACGTAATCCTATGGGTTACGTTTTCGCTCTTTTCTGTCGTCATCATTGCGATCTTTGCCGTCGTCCAGAATTTTCTTACGGAACGGCAGTACCGCGAGCAGGTTCTCAATGAGTTGCGGGAGGCGGGAGGCGTCGCCTGCCGCATGATTTCAGAGAGCGGCGGGACGGACGGCGTCGTCTTTGCGATGATCACCGTGTCCAAAGAATACGGCGTCATCGCTTATTTGTTCACTGCGGACGGAAAATATGTCTATCCCGATGCCGCGGACGAGAATGCGTCGGAGATCATCGGTCAGATCCGCGAGGCTTTGGGAGGGCGGAAGGATATTTCGGTCACCTATCGGCCGTCGGTCAATACCTATGCTTATGCCAGAGCGGTCACGGTCGGAGGCGTCGACTGCTATCTCTATCTCACGCGTGCGCTCTCTCCGTTCAGCCGTTTTTCAGGGGACGTGATCTGGCTTTCCGTGATCACGATGCTCTTTTCCGTGGCGTTTGCGTTTGTCGTGAGCGGGTTTGTTTCCATGCTGATCACCAAGCCGATCAGCGAGGTGACGCAAAAGGCAAAGGATCTGGCGCGGGGGAATTACGATGTCAAGTTCGGGGGCAGGTATTTCTGTACCGAGGCATGCGAATTGTCCGAGGCGCTCGAACATGCGGGGGAAGAGATCTCCCGCGCGGACAAGATGCAAAAGGAATTGATCGCCAACGTCTCGCATGACTTCAAGACGCCGCTCACCATGATCAAGGCGTATGCTTCGATGATCCGTGAAATTTCGGGCGACGATGCCGAAAAGCGGGAAAAACACACGCAGATCATCATAGACGAGAGCGATCGTCTCGCCGCGCTGGTGGGGGATCTGCTGGATCTGTCGAAAATGCAGGCGGGGATCGATCAGTGCGAGAAGACAGTGTTCAATCTCTCCGAAGAGGTTTATCGGGTGACCAAACGATTCGATTATATGGTCGAGACGCAGGGCTATTCCATTTTGACGGATATCGACGACGATCTTTATACCTTTGCCGGAAAGGAACGCGTGGAGCAGGTGCTCTACAATCTGATCGGAAACGCGATCAATTATACGGGAGAGGATAAGAAGGTATTCATCCGCCTCAAACAGGGAGCTCTCTGTTCGAGGTTTGAGGTGATTGATACAGGCAAGGGGATTCCTCCCGAAGAGATCGATACCATTTGGGAACGCTACTACCGCTCGAGCGAGGCGCACAAACGTCCCGTGCGGGGAACGGGGCTCGGGCTGTCCATCGTCAAGACCATCCTGACCCGTCATAAGATTGCCTTCGGCGTGCAGTCCGAAGTGGGAAAAGGAAGCTGTTTCTGGGTGGAGTTTCCTCTTCCTCCCGAGGAAGATTCGCTGCGGAGAAATGCGGCGGATCGGTGAGGAAAATACGGTTACGCAGGCGGTATATGAGAAAAAACGGGGCGAAATGATTTACATTTTGCCTCGTTTCTGTTATAATTTTTGTTCAGAGAAATACGGAGGCATTTCAGATGCTGGAACTGAGTCATATCGGGTTTTCTGTTCCGACGGAGAACGGGAGAGAAAAGGTCATTCTCGACGATCTCTCTTTGAAGATTGAGGAGCGCTTCGTCGCGATCACGGGACCGAACGGAAGCGGAAAGAGTACGCTTGCGAAACTGATTGCGGGGATTCTCTCTCCCACGGAGGGCAAAATCTTTTTCAACGGGGAAGATATTACCGGCCTTTCGGTCACAGAACGGGCAAGACGCGGGATATCGTTTGCCTTTCAGCAGCCCGTGCGGTTCAAGGGGATCACGGTAAAAGATCTGCTCTCTCTGGCGACGGGCAGGAAGAGCACCGTTTCGGAGGCTTGCGAATATCTTTCCGAAGTCGGATTGTGTGCGCGAGATTATATCGGCCGCGAAGTCAATGCATCTCTCTCCGGCGGAGAGCTCAAGCGCATCGAAATCGCCACCGTGCTCGCGCGGGGAACCGCGCTCTCCGTCTTCGACGAACCGGAGGCGGGGATCGATCTCTGGAGTTTTCAGAATCTCATTTCCGTATTTGAAAAGATGTATCGCAGGACGAGGGGGAGCATCGTCATCATCTCGCATCAGGAGCGCATTCTGCGGATCGCGGACAAGATCGCCGTCGTTGTGAACGGGAAGATCGACCGTGCGGGGACGCGGGAGGAGATCCTGCCCTCCCTGATCGGAGCAAATGCCTGCGCGATGCTTACGAAAACAAAGGAGGCATGATATGGACGAATTGGAAAAGATGCTCCTGATGCAGATTGCAGATCTGCACAAAATTCCGGACGGCGCTTACAATATCCGCAAGAACGGCGAAGCAGACGGCCGCCGCAGCACGAAACACATCGTTATTTCGCCGCGGGAGGACGGAAAGCCCGGGATCGACATTCGCATTGCCCCCCATACGAAAAACGAGAGCGTGCATATCCCGGTTGTCATTACAAAGACAGAATACCGCGAAACGGTGTATAACGATTTTTATGTCGGAGAAGGAGCGGACGTGCTCATCATTGCGGGCTGCGGAATTCACAATTGCGGGCAGCAGACCGCCGAACACAGCGGCGTGCATACCTTTCACATCGGAAAAAATGCCAAAGTGCGCTATGTGGAAAAGCACTATGCGGACGGAGACGGGAACGGGGAGAAGGTGATGAATCCCAGGACGGTCATCTCACTCGAAGAAGGGGCGCTGCTCGACATGGAGACGACTCAGATCAAAGGAGTGGATTCAACGGTTCGGGAGACGGTCGCGAAACTGGCGGGCGGAGCGCAGCTCGTTGTCCGAGAGAAGATCTATACACACGGAAAGCAATTCGCAGCGACGGATTTCAGCGTCGAACTGGATGGCGAAGGCGCGGGTGCGGACGTCGTTTCCCGTTCGGTGGCGGCGGGGGAGTCCGTACAGGAATTTCGTTCCAAGATCACGGGAAATGCCGCTTGTCACGGTCACACGGAATGCGATGCGATCATAATGGACAGGGGAAAGGTGACGGCGGTGCCGTCGCTGGCTGCCAACAGCGTTGACGCTGAGCTCATCCACGAGGCGGCGATCGGAAAAATTGCGGGCGAACAGATCATCAAGCTCATGACGCTGGGGTTGACCGAACAACAGGCGGAAGAACAGATTATCAAGGGCTTTTTAAGTTGAGAAAAAGGACGGGCGCACGGATAAACGCGTCCGTTTTTTCATATGATAAAAATATGAGTTTTCTGTATCGGCATCGTATTTTTTTCGGTGTGCTGTGTCTGATTCTGTCTGTCATTATGGCGTTCGGTATGTGTTTTTTCGGCCTTTCGCGCACTGCTGCACAAGCGCAGAAGATGACTGTCGTCATCGACCCGGGGCACGGCGGCGTAGACGGCGGAGTATCCGGGCTGCGGACGGGGGTACGGGAGAGCGACCTCAATCTGGAGATTTCCCGTCTGCTGCAAAAAGAATTTGAGGAAGCGGGGTTTCGGGTGGTGCTCACCCGAAAATCGCAGGCCGGGCTGTATGGCGCCGCGACTCCCGGCTATAAGAAAAGAGACATGGAAAAGCGTGCGGAAATCATCTGCGAAAATGCACCCGCGGTCATGATCTCCGTACATCAGAATTTTTTTTCGCTCTCTTCCCGTCGGGGTGCGCAGGTCTTTTTTCGGGCAGATTCCGAAGCATCGGCGACGCTCGCCTGCATGATCCAGACCGCGCTCAACGAGATGCCGGAATGCGTGAAAAAGACTTCGCCGCTTGCGGGGGATTATTTTGTGCTCAACTGCAGCAAGTATCCTTCCGTCATCGTCGAATGCGGATTTCTTTCCAACGAACAGGATGAAGAGCTGCTGACAGATGCCGTCTATCAAAAGAAAATCGCCGCCGCCATCTTTTCGGGCGCGCTCGCTTATCTCACTTCGGCGGCGGGAACCGCCGCGTAAATCGATTGACTTATTTCTGTCCGTGTGATATAATGCGGAACATGGTCGGCTATTGTCATCAGAAAAATTATGAGCTGCGTTACTCCGATTTTGATTTTAAGGACGAGCTGAAATTTTCCTCGCTGCTTGCGTTGGTGCAGGAGTCAGCTTGTCTGAGTGCGGACGAGCTCGGATTCGGTTACGGCGCGCTGCGCAAACAGGGATTGGCGTTTCTGATCGTCGGGACCTATTGCAGACTGCTGCGCCCCATTGTACTCGGGGACGCGCTTTGCATCGAGACCTGGCCTCTGCCGCCCCGCCATGTATTCTGCGAGCGAGATTACCGCGTGAAAGACGCGAAAGGAGAGCCGGTGGCGCTGCTTGCCTCCCGCTGGTGCCTTGTCGATCTTCAGGATTTCTCGCTGATCACACCCGATCGGCTGGGAAAGACGCATGCCGACTGCCCTTATAATCCGGAACGGAGCGTGGAGGTCCCTGCGTGGAAGATCCCTCCGCTGCGAGGGACGGGCAGGGAGTGCGGAACAACAATCGTGACCAACAGCCGCTGCGATCATTATTACCATGCCAACAATACCTATTACGCCGATTTTTTTCTCGACGGATTTTCGATCGAAGAGCTTTCCCGCCGCCGGATCGAGGCGTTTCAAATCTCCTATGTCAGACAGGCGAAGGAGGGGACGCAGCTTCAGATTCTGAGGTGCGATGACGAGAGAGGGAGCAGATTGGAGGCGCACGACGCCGACGGGCTCGTCGCTCAATGCTCCGTATGTTTTTCGGACGGAGAGCGGGAGGGAGAGCATGCGTGAGAAGATGCCTTCCGCGACTATGAAATCGGGCGCGGAAAAATATGTTGCGATTATGAAAAAGCTGTTCGTGGCGTTCAGCGTCGTGCTGTTTCTCGCGATGGCGGTCTTTCTCATGTTCGCATATTACGGATTCCTCGGCTGCATTCTTGTCACGGCGGCGCTTGCGCTGCTCTGGATCGTCGTATACGGGTTTTATGCGATGCGCGTATCGATGGGAACGGTCATCGGGATGAGCGTGACGGAAAAAATGCTCTATCTTGTGACAAAACGCAAAGTTTTTACTTACGACGCGGCGGAGGGCTGCATCGGCATGGTGCGCAAGGGAAATCGTTTTATCGGAACGTTTGAAACGCAGGACTCGCGGGACAAGTTCATTTTTTATCGCCGCGCTCCGTTCAGCAAGTATTCGGACGGACAGTTTACGGAAGAGGAACTTCGTGCATTCTGTCCGCTGATCGAGAGCAAAGAGCGGCGGATGCATTGAGCGGAAGACAATCGGGAAGAAGGGCCGTCTCCGTGCGGAGGCGGCAGAAAATATCAAGTAACAGGAGACGGATTATGGAAAAGAAAATCAAGAAAGTGGTCCTGGCTTATTCGGGCGGACTGGATACCTCGATCATCATTCCCTGGCTGAAAGAGAACTATGAGGATTGTGAGGTCGTCGCGGTGTCCGCAGACGTCGGACAGGGGACGGAGCTGGACGGACTCGAAGAAAAGGCGAAAAAGACGGGCGCAAGCAAGCTCTATGTGCTCGATCTCAAGGAAGAATTTGTGGAGGACTATATTTTCCCGACGATGCAGGCGGGTGCCGTCTATGAAGATAAATATCTGTTGGGTACCTCTTTTGCGCGTCCCGTCATTGCAAAACGAATCGTGGAGATCGCAAAAAAGGAGAATGCAGACGCGATCTGCCACGGATGCACAGGAAAGGGGAACGATCAGGTGCGTTTTGAACTGACCATTAAAGCGTTTGCGCCCGAAATGAAGATCATTGCGCCTTGGCGCATCTGGAACATCAAGAGCCGCGAGGAAGAGATCGACTATGCACAGGCGCATAACGTCCCGCTCAAAATCAATCGCGAAACCAATTATTCCAAAGACAAGAATCTGTGGCATCTTTCTCACGAAGGACTGGATTTGGAAGATCCCGCCAACGAACCGCAGTATGAGAAAGAGGGATTTCTGGAGCTGGGCGTGTCGCCTCTGCAGGCGCCCGACGAGCCCGTCTATCTGACGTTGCATTTTAAGAAGGGGATCCCGACGAAGCTTAACGGAGAAAAGATCGGACCGGTGGAGCTGATCGAAAAACTCAACGAGATCGGCGGGAAAAACGGCGTCGGGCTTGCAGACCTCGTGGAGAACCGTCTCGTCGGGATGAAGTCGCGCGGCGTATACGAAACGCCGGGCGGCACGATCCTCTATGAGGCGCACCGCCTTCTCGAGACCGTTTGCCTCGACAAGGCGACGCAGCACTACAAACAGCTTGTGGCGATCAAATTTGGCGAACTTGTTTACGACGGGCTTTGGTTTACGCCGTTGCGCGAGGCACTCTCGGCTTTTGTCGCAAAGACGCAGGAGACAGTCACGGGCGACGTGAAACTGCGCATCTATAAGGGAAACATCATGTGCGCGGGGATTACTTCTTCGCATTCTCTCTACAGCGAAAACATCGCGACGTTCGACGATGACAGAGGCGCGTATTCTCAAAAGGATGCGGAAGGTTTTATCAATCTGTTCGGGCTTCCCATCAAAGTGAAGGCCTTGCTCGACGAAAAACGCGAGAAATAAGGGACGCGTGTAGAAGAGATATGATCAGAGTATTTATCGACGGAAGCGCGGGCACGACGGGCTTGCGCATTCGCGAGCGGTTGGAAAAGCGAGACGATGTACAGATCGTCTCGCTTTCCGAGGATTTGAGAAAAAACGAACGGGCGCGCGGAGAGGCGATCAACGCCTCCGACGTCGTATTTTTGTGCCTTCCCGACGATGCGGCGCGGGAGGCAGCCGCTCTCGCGGTCAATCCTCATACGATCGTGATCGATGCGTCTACGGCGCACCGCACGGACCCGGGCTGGGCATATGGGTTTCCGGAGCTGTCCGCCGCGCATCGGGAGCGGATCTGCGTCTCCAAACGGATCGCGAATCCGGGATGTTATGCGAGCGGATTTCTTGCGCTCGTCTATCCTCTCGTGCGGCGGGGAATCGCGGCGCCGGATTATCCCTTTGTCTGTCATGCGGTGAGCGGATATTCGGGCGCCGGGAAAAAGGGGATCGCGCAGTACGAGGCAGAGGACAGGGAGCCGGCTTTGGATACGCCCCGTCTGTATGCGCTCTCTCTGCAGCACAAACATCTGCCCGAAATGGTGCAGGTCGCGGAGCTTACGCGCACGCCCTTGTTCAATCCCTATATCTGCGATTATGAATGCGGCATGACGGTGACCGTTCCGCTCTTTCTGGAGCTCTTGCGCAAGAGACTGACGATTCGGGAGCTGACGGAGTTCTACGAGGATTATTATGCGGATTGCCGGTTTCTTTCCGTTGCGCGGGAGGAGAGCGGATTTCTCTGTGCGAATGCGCTCAACGGGACCAATCGGCTGGAGATCTTTGTCAACGGCAACGAAGAACAGGCGGTTTTGACTGCGCGCCTGGATAATCTCGGCAAGGGTGCGAGCGGCGCGGCAATTCAGAATATGAATCTTGCGTCAGGACTTGACGAAGGGATTTCCCTGTGATATAATTGAAAAGATAAAGTGATTTTGGCAGGAAATCGATATGTGGAAGCAGACAGCGGGCGGCGTTTGTGCGCCGAAAGGGTTCCGTGCGAACGGCATTCATTGCGGAATCCGTAAAAATAAGATCAAAAAAGACTTGGCGCTCATTGTCGCGGATGTGAGATGCGCGACAGCATGTGTCTATACGAAAAACCTTGTCAAGGGGGCGCCCATTCTCGTGACGCAGAAGCATGTCGCGGACGGGTATGCCCGCGCGGTTATCGTAAACAGCGGGAATGCGAATACCTGCAACCCCGACGGCGCGGAGATCGCGGAGGGGATGTGCGCCCTGGTGGAGCGCCATACGGGCGTCGCGCGCGGCGACGTTGTCGTCGCAAGCACCGGCGTGATCGGACAGAAGCTTTCGCTGGACCCCATCGAAGCGGGAATGGAAGCGCTGGTCGGCGGACTGGGTGCGGATGCGCAAAACAGCGCGGCGGCCGCGGAAGCGATCATGACCACGGATACCGTCAGAAAGGAAGTTTCCTATTCTTTTGAGCTGGGCGGAAAGGAATGCCGCATCGGCGGGATCTGCAAAGGCGTGGGCATGATTTGCCCGAATATGGCGACCATGCTCATGTTTGTTACGACAGACGCAGCGATCTCTCCCGCAATGCTGCAGCGGGCGCTGTCCGACGATGTACCCGATTCCGTGAACATGCTCACCGTCGACGGAGATACCTCGACGAACGACACGCTCTGCCTTATGGCGAGCGGACTTGCGGGAAACGAGGAGATCACGGAGGAAAACGAGGATTACCGCACCTTTTGCGCGGCGCTTCATGCGGTCACGACGGAGTTCTGCGCCATGCTCGCCGCAGACGGCGAAGGAGCGACCCGCCTGATCGTCTGCAAGGTGAGCGGCGTTTGCAGCAAAGAAGACGCCCGTCTTGCGGCAAAGGCTGTTGTCAGCTCCAACTTGGTCAAGGCGATGATCTTCGGCGCGGACGCCAACGCGGGCAGGGTGATGTGTGCGCTCGGATACTCCGGCGCAAAGCTTAACATGTCGAACGCGTCGGTGCGGTTTTGTTCGGCGGCAGGAGATTTGCTCACCTGTGAAAACGGAATGTGCGTAGAATTTTCGGAGGAGTTGGCGAAAGCCGTTCTTTCGGAAAAGAGAATCGAGATCGACGTCGTCTTCCGCGACGGAGAGGGCTGTGCGACGGCATGGGGCTGCGATCTCACCTATGACTATGTAAAAATAAACGGAGATTACAGAACGTGACCGGAAGAGAGGAACAGGCAGAGTTTCTGCTTGAGGCGATGCCTTACATTGAAAAATATCACAACAAAGTGCTTGTGATCAAATACGGCGGAAACGCCATGCTCGGCGATGAATTCAAAATGTCGGTCATGCGCGATCTCACCTGGTTGCGCTTTATCGGGATCCGAGTCGTCCTCGTGCACGGCGGCGGGCCTGAAATTTCGCAGACGCTCAAACGGATGGGAATCGAATCTCGATTTGTCGGCGGACTGCGCTACACCGATGCGGAAACGGCGGAAGTGGTGCGCATGGTGCTGGCGGGAAAGGTGAACAAAGAGCTCGTGCATATGCTCGGTTCGATGGGTGCAAAGTCGATCGGACTGTGCGGGATCGACGGCGGCATGCTGCTGTGCGAAAAGGAGAGCGAGGCGCTCGGCTATGTCGGTAAGATCGTACGGGTCAACACGGAGCTCCTTGAAGACTGTCTCGAGAAGGACTATCTGCCCGTCATTTCCACTGTCGGTTACGACGATGACGGAAATATCTATAACGTCAATGCCGACACCGCCGCATCGGCGATCGCGGGCGCGCTGCGGGCAGAGAGCCTCATTCTCATGACGGATACCCGCGGTCTGCTGCGTGACAAAGAGGACGAGGACAGCCTCATCAAAAAAGTATATGTTTCGGATATTCCTTCTCTTATCAAGGACGGGATCATTTCGGGAGGAATGATTCCGAAAGTGAATTGTTGCAAGGAGGCGATCCGCAAGGGAGTCGGCCGCGTATTTATCACGGACGGACGGGTAAAGCATTCTGTCTTGTTGGAATTGCTCTCCGATGAGGGTATGGGTACGATGTTTGTAAAAGGCGACTGATTTTTCAATCGTCTTTTTTGCAACAGCGGGGTAGAACAATGAAATTTGAAGAGATCAGAGAAAAAGAAAAGAACTATCTGGCGGAGACGTTTTCGCGGTTTCCCGTTGCCTTCGAGCGCGGGGAGGGGGCGACCCTGTACGACACCGAAGGACGGGCGTACGTCGATTTCGGAGCAGGGATCTCCGTAAACATTTTCGGCGTGAACGATGAGGCGTGGAAGCGGACGGTCTGCGAGCAGCTCGGCCGCATTCAGCACGTCAGCAATTATTATTATTCGGAGCCGCAGTGCGTGCTGGCGGAGATGCTGTGCGGGCGCACGGGCGCGAAACGGGTGTTTTTCGGAAACTCGGGCGCCGAGGCGAACGAATGCGCCTTTAAGACGGCGCGCAAATATTCTTTCCGCAAATACGGAGAGGGGAGGGCGCAGATCCTTTCGCTCGCAGGCAGTTTTCACGGGAGGACGCTCTTTACGCTGACCGCCACGGGACAGGCGGAATTTCACCGTTATTTCGATCCCTTTGTGCCGGAAGTCTGCTCCGCAGAGGCGGACATGGCGGCGATTGAAGAGGCGGCGGGGAAAAATACCTGCGCGGTCGTCATCGAATGTGTGCAGGGCGAGGGCGGCGTTGAGGCGCTCGATCCCGTCTTTGTAAAAGAGCTGGCCCGTTTTTGCAGAGAACGGGACATTTTGCTCATCTGCGACGAAGTACAGTGCGGAAACGGCAGGACGGGCAAATTGTTTGCCTACGAACACTATGGCATACAGCCCGATCTTGTCACGACGGCGAAGGGGTTGGGCGGCGGACTTCCCATCGGAGCTTGCCTGTTCTTCGAAAAGACGGAACATGTGTTGCAGCCCGGCGACCACGGCTCGACGTTTGGCGGGAATCCCGTTGTCTGCGCGGGCGCGGGAAACATTCTCTCCCGTCTCGATGAAAACTTTTTGCTCGAAGTACAGGGAAAAAGCGACTATCTGCGTGCCAAGCTCGCCAAGATCGAGGGGGTGGAACGCGTTACGGGGATAGGACTCATGATCGGGCTGAAGACGGGGCGCAGCGCGAAAGAGATCGCTTTGGAATGTCTGAAGCGGGGACTTCTCGTCCTCACGGCGCACGAGTACGTGCGGCTTCTTCCGCCGCTGAATATCACGAAGAGAGAAATGGACGAAGGTCTTGCGATTTTACGGGAGGTAATACAGGCATGAAGCATTTACTCAAACTCGGCGATCTGTCGCGGGAGGAGATCCTCTCCGTGCTCAATTTGGCAGATCAGCTCAAGTACGAGCGAAAAAACGGGATATTCAAGGAATATCTCAAGGGAAAGAAACTCGGCATGATCTTCCAGAAGTCTTCGACGCGGACGCGGGTCTCTTTCGAAGCGGGGATGTATGAATTGGGCGGCTATGCGCTCTTTTTGTCCAGCCGCGATCTGCAGATCGGAAGAGGAGAGCCCGTGGAGGATACGGCTCGGGTGCTCTCCCGCAATCTCGACGGCATCATGATTCGCACGGTTGCCCAGAAGGAAGTCGAGGATCTCGCGAAATACGGCACCGTTCCCGTGATCAACGGGCTTACGGACTATTGCCATCCCTGCCAGGTGCTTGCCGATCTGATGACCATCCGCGAGAGGAAGGGCTCGTTCAAAGGGCTTAAGCTCTGTTTTGTGGGAGACGGAAACAACATGGCGAATTCTCTTCTCGTCGGTGCGGTCAAGACGGGCATGCGGTTTGCGATCGCCTGCCCCAAAGGCTATGAGCCGGACGCCGCACTCCTTGCCTGGGCGAAGGAGAACGGAGAATTTTTGATGACGGAGAGCGTCGAAGAGGCGGCGGAAGGAGCAGACGTGCTCTATACGGACGTTTGGGCGTCGATGGGACAGGAAGAAGAGCGCGAACGCCGGATGCGGGCGTTTTCTTCGTTCCGGATCGACGATGCGGTCATGCGGGTGGCAAAACGGGACGCAATGGTGCTGCATTGTCTGCCCGCGCATCGCGGCGAGGAGATCACGGCGGAAGTATTCGAAGCGCACGCCGACGAAATTTTTGAAGAAGCGGAGAACCGTTTGCACGCGCAGAAAGCGATCATGTGCAAGCTGATGCGCGACCGGGCGTAATCATAGGGAAAAAGAGATGAAGAAGAAAGCTTATGTCACGTTGGAAAACGGAAAGGTGTTCGAAGGGTATTCTTTCGGCGCGGAGCGGGAAGCGATCGGGGAGCTTGTCTTCACGACGGGCATGACGGGGTATATCGAGACATTGACCGATCCGAGTTATTACGGACAGATCGTCACGCAGACCTTTCCGCTTATCGGAAACTACGGAATGATTTCTGCCGACGCCGAGAGCGAGAAAAGCTGGCTGACGGCGTATATTGTTCGGGAAAAATGCGACGAACCCTCTAATTTCCGCTGCGAGCGGACGATAGAGAGTTATCTCAAGGAGAAGGGAATCCCTGCCGTCTGCGGGATCGACACACGTGAACTGACGCGCATCGTCCGCGAGGCGGGCGTAATGAATGCGGCGGTCTCCTTCCGTCCGTTTACCGATTTTGAGGCGTTGAAAGCATATCGGATCAAAGACGCCGTCTGTGCGGTGACTTGCAAAGAGGTGACGGAGGAGGGGAACCAAGACGGACCTCGGGTCGTGCTCTACGATTTTGGCGCAAAAAACAACATCGCGCGGGAGCTCGTCCAGCGCGGCTGTCATCTGATCACCGTGCCCGCTTTTTTCACGGCGGAGGAAGCGCTTGCGCTTCATCCGGACGGGATCATGCTGACGAACGGACCTGGCGATCCCGCGGACAATCCGCAAATCGTTGAGAACGTGAGAAAACTCGCGGGAAAAAAGCCGATTCTCGGCATCTGCCTCGGACATCAGCTCTTCGCGCTCGCAATGGGCGGGGAGACGCGCAAGATGAAGTACGGGCATCGCGGGTCCAATCAGCCTGTCAAACAGCTCTCGACGGGAAGGGTCTTCATTTCGTCGCAGAATCACGGTTACGAAGTGGTGAGTTCTTCCCTGAAAAACGGGATCGTGAGCTTTGTCAACGGAAACGACGGCACCTGCGAGGGAGTGGATTATCCCGAGATCGGCGCTTCGACCGTGCAGTTTCACCCGGAGGCGTGCGGCGGACCGCACGACGCCAATTTCCTGTTCGATAAGTTCATTGCCGATATGAAAAAGGAGAACTGAAATGCCAAAGAGGAGCGATATCAAAAAAGTACTTGTCATCGGCTCGGGGCCGATCGTCATCGGTCAGGCGGCGGAGTTCGATTATGCGGGTGCGCAGGCCTGCCGCGTGCTGAAAGACGCCGGCGTGAACGTGGTTCTCTGCAATTCCAACCCCGCGACCATCATGACGGATAAGATGCTCGCGGACGAGATCTATCTCGAACCGCTCACAGAAGACTCTCTCAAACGAATCATCATCAAGGAGCGCCCCGATTCGCTTCTCGCCTCTTTGGGCGGACAGACGGGGCTTACGATGGGGTGCAAGCTTGCCAAGTCCGGGTTTCTTGACGAATGGGGCGTTAAACTCATCGGGACGAAGCTGGACGCCATCGACCGCGCGGAGGACCGCGAGCTGTTTAAGGAGACGATGCAAAAAATCAATCAGCCCGTCGTCCCTTCGGACATCGCCTATACGGTGGACGAATGCGTGGCGATCGCACAGCGGCTGGGATATCCCGTCATCGTGCGTCCCGCCTTTACGCTCGGCGGAGCGGGCGGAGGCGTTGCGCGGACGGAGGAAGAGCTCCGCTTGATCTCGCATAACGGACTCATGCTTTCGCCCATTACGCAGGTTCTCATTGAGAAGTATATCGGGGGATGGAAAGAGATCGAGTTTGAGGTGCTGCGCGACGCGAACGGAAACGTCCTCACCGTCTGCTCCATGGAGAACTTCGATCCCGTCGGCGTGCATACGGGCGACTCCATCGTCATTGCGCCCGCGGTCACGCTTTCCGACAAAGAATACCAGATGCTGCGCACGGCATCCCTCAACATCATCACCGAATTGGGGATCGAGGGCGGGTGCAACTGTCAGTTCGCCCTGTATCCGGACAGCTTCGAATATGCCGTTATCGAAGTGAATCCGCGTGTCTCGCGCTCTTCCGCGCTTGCCTCCAAGGCGACGGGCTATCCCATTGCCAAAGTTGCCACCAAGATCGCGCTCGGTTACACGCTGGATGAGATCCGGAACGACGTCACGGGCAAGACGTTTGCCTGTTTCGAGCCGACTTTGGACTACGTCGTCGTCAAGCTGCCGAAGTGGCCTTTCGATAAATTCCTTTATGCAAAGCGCGACCTCGGTTCTCGGATGAAGGCGACGGGCGAGGTAATGGCGATCGGCTGCAGCTTCGAGCAGGCGATCATGAAGGCGGTGCGCGGCGCGGAGATCTCTCTGGATACGCTCAACAATCCGAAATTTACGGCAATGAGCCAAGAGGAGCTGCGCGGGGAACTGCATAAGACAACGGACGAGCGGCTCTTTGCCGTGTTTGCCGCCCTCAAAGCGGGGATTTCCGTCGACGAGATCTTCGACGTGACCAAGATCGACCGCTGGTTCTTGCACAAACTCAATCATCTTGTCGTCTATGAGCGGGAAATTGCGGGAAAAAAGCTCGGCAAAGAGGAATATCTCCGCGGAAAACGGTACGGATATCCCGATGCGGCGCTTGCACGGATCAGTGGGGAAAAGCTCCCCGCGCATCGCCGTGCCTGCTTCAAGATGGTCGATACCTGCGCCGCAGAATTTGCCGCGCAGACGCCGTATTTCTATTCCACATACGACGACCCGGAGCATGATGAGGCAGTGCCGTTCATTCAAAAGAGCACAAAAAAGAGGGTCATCGTCATCGGATCCGGCCCCATCCGCATCGGGCAGGGCATCGAATTTGACTATTCGTCGGTCCACTGCGTTTGGACGCTCAAAGAGCTCGGCTATGAGGTTATCATCATCAACAACAACCCCGAGACTGTTTCCACCGACTTTGATACGGCGGACAGGCTGTATTTTGAGTCTCTGACGCCCGAAGATGTACAGAATGTCATCGACAGAGAGAAGCCCTACGGGGTCGTGATCACCTTCGGAGGCCAGACGGCGATCAAACTCTGCGGATATCTGGCGCGCAAGGGGGTCCGTATCCTCGGGACAAGTGCGGACAGCGTAGACATGGCGGAAGACCGCGAGCGATTCGATGAATTGCTCGAGCAGTTCGACATTGCCCGTCCGAAAGGGCTGACCGTCATGACCAAGGAAGAGGCGATCCGCGCGGCGGAGACGCTCGGCTATCCTGTTCTTCTGCGTCCTTCCTATGTCATCGGCGGGCAGAACATGACAATCGCCTTTACCGAAAACGACATCTCTCGTTATATGGACGTCATACTTGCGCAGCACATCGAGAACCCGGTTCTGTGCGACAAATATCTCATGGGATCGGAGCTGGAAGTCGACGCCATTTCAGACGGAAAAGATGTGCTCATACCCGGGATCATGCAGCATATTGAGCGCGCGGGCGTTCATTCGGGAGATTCCATCGCCGTATACCCGCCCTATCATCTGAGCGACTATATGCTGAAAAACATTGTCGAAATTTCGACCAAGCTGGCGCTTTCCCTCAAGACGAAGGGGCTTATCAACATTCAGTATCTCATCTATCACAATAAACTCTATGTCATCGAGGTGAATCCGCGCGCGTCGCGTACGATTCCGTATATTTCCAAAGTGACCGGCGTGCCGATGGTGGAGCTTGCGACCAAGATCATGGCGGGTGCAAAACTGAAAAAGCTCGGGTACGGAACGGGGCTGTATCCCAATTCTCCTTACGTTGCGGTCAAGGTCCCGGTGTTCAGCTTTGAGAAGCTGAACGATGTCAACTCCCAGCTCGGACCGGAGATGAAGTCGACGGGAGAGGTGCTCGGAATCGGCAAGACGATCGAAGAGGCGCTCTTTAAAGGACTGGTTTCGGCGGGATTCAAGATGTGTCATCCGACAAAAGAGAAACCGGTCGGAGTGTATTTTACCGTCAACGATCAGGATAAATTTGAGATTGTATCCATCGCAAAGAAATTTTCCGATCTCGGCTGCAATCTCTATGCGACGGCGGGAACGGCGAAGGTCATCTCTGCGCTCGGGATAGACGTGACGATCGTCGATCGTCTGAAGGCAACCAAGCAGGTCTCCAAACTCATGGACGAGGGAAAGATCGACTACATCATTTATACGGGAAAGACGGACGTCGATTCGATCGGAGACTATATTGAGTTGCATCACCATGCGATCTTGCTGGGAATTACCGTGCTTACTTCGCTGGATACGGCGAATGCGCTCTGCGATATCATTGCGAGCAAGTTCACGGAATACAACACGGAGCTGGTAGACATCAATCGCCTTCGCAAGAAGAAAATGGAGCTGCATTTCGTAAAGATACAGTCTTGCGGCAACGACTATATCTATTTTGAAAATCTGGACGGACAGATCACCTGTCCCGAATCGCTGGCGATCAACTTTGTCAACCGTCATTACGGGATCGGGGGCGACGGAATCGTGCTCATCGAACGCTCGTCCGTTGCGGATGCCGGCATGCGCATCTTCAATCAGGACGGCTCGGAGGGGATGATGGCGGGAAATGCCATTCGCTGCGTTGCGAAATATCTTTACGAGACGGGGATCGTGCCCAAAGAGTGCATGAAGATCGAAACGGTCAGCGGGGTGAAGGATGTTCGCGTCTTCTCCTTCGGAGGCGTCGTGACCTCTGCCAGCGTCGATCTGGGAAAGGCAGAACTTGCCGGAAAGAAGATCCCTTCCGTCTGGGAGGGAGAGCGCGTTGTCGGTCAGCCCATGGAGATCGACGGAAAGCAATGCAGCGTGACGCTCGTGAACCTCGGCAATCCCCATTGTGTGATCTTTTGCGAGAAAGTCGACGACGTGCCGGTGGAGACGCTCGGATCCAAGATCGAAACAAGTCGCTTCTTCCCGAACAAGACGAATGTGGAATTTATCCGTGTCGTCAACGAATATACGATTAAAATGCGCGTCTGGGAACGCGGGAACGGGGAGACGCTTGCCTGCGGAACGGGTGCCGCCGCGGCTGCCGTTGCCTGTGTTTTGAACGGATTCTGCAAGGCGGATACCGACATCACCGTAAAGGTGCGGGGCGGAGATCTGCTTGTCCGCTATCATTCGGACGGAAGCGTTACCCTTACGGGCGGCGTGCAGAAAGTTTATGACGGGAAGGTGGAATTCTGATGGCGAAAGAGGCATTTTATGAAGAGAGCGCCGTGTGCGCGAGAGAGCACAAGGAGTCGAAATATTATCGCGTCTTTTCGGTCTTAAGCATCATTTTCTTTGTATTTTCCGGGATACATTTGCTCTTTTCGTTCAGTTACGTACCTCTCATCGTCTCGGAGACGGAGGGAATTCCCCGTGTGATTTCTCTGGTGCAGTGGTTCGGTCTTTTGTTTGTCAGCACGGGCATTGCGGTGGCGTTCTTCTTTTTGAAACGTCGATTCAACGTCAGTTATGACTATATCTTTGTCGAAGACGAATTGCGCGTTTCCAAAGTGTTTAACGGAAAACGAAGAAAACATATCATTACCTTCAAGGCGCATCAGATCTTAAAGATCGGCATGTGCGACAAAGATTCCTTTCAACGCACCTGCGCGGGATTACCCAAAAAAGCGATCCGTCCGCTGACTTCAAACCAAGAGGCGTGTAACGGAAAGGAATTTTATTATATTCTCTATTCCACTTCCATCGAAAAGGCGGTCTATATCATTGAGGCGAGGGAGACCATGTTGGCGTACCTTGTGGCCGCCGCGGGCAGGAATAAGCTGGAGATGAGATAATGATTTATCTGGACAATGCCGCAACGACTCGTCCGCTTCAAGAAGCGGTGGAGGCGGCGGAAATTTTTCTTACGGAACGCTATTTCAACCCCTCTGCGCTTTACGGCGGAGGGGTTGCCGTGCAGAAAGAGATTGCCGCTGCGAGAGAGGAGATCCTTTCGCGGATCGCAGATGCAGGGCATTTCAGTCTGATCTTTACCTCCGGCGGAACGGAGGCGGACAACCAGGCGATTTTCTGCGGGGGAAAGCGCGGCAACGTCGTGACGACGGCAGGAGAACATGCGGCGGTCTATCAGAGCTGTCTCGCCTTGAAAAACCGCGGCGTGGAACCTCGTTTTGCGCCTCTGCGCCCGGACGGAAGCGTGGATGAAGAAGCGCTTCTTCGTCTCGTGGACGAAAAGACTTCCTTAGTCTCCGTCGTGCATGTCAACAATGAGACGGGCGCGGTCAACGATATTTTTCGTCTTGCGCGGCAGGTAAAGGAAAAGAACCCCAGGTGTCTCTTTCACAGCGACGGCGTGCAGGCGTTCGGTAAGATTTCCGTGCGTCTGACGGAGGAGATCGATCTTTATTCGGTCAGCGCACATAAGATCGGCGGCGTCAAAGGAACGGGCGCGCTGATTTTTCGAAAGAATCTTGCGCTGTCTCCCTATCTGTACGGCGGCGGTCAGGAGGGGAATCTGCGCAGCGGTACGGAAAACGTATTCGGAATCGCGGCGTTCGGCGCAGCGGCGAGAGTTCGGTTCGGATCGCTGCGGGAGACGGGGGAACAGATCCTCCGTCTGAGAGAATTGCTGTTCGATGCGCTTGATCCCGCACTGTATACCCGTCTTTCTCCCCGGGAGGGCAGTCCGTTTCTTCTTTCTGTCTCCGCCGCAGGGTTGCGCGGCGAGGTGCTGCAGCGTCTTCTCGAAGGAGAAGGGGTGATTGTGGGAACGGGAAGCGCTTGCTCTTCCAAACATCCGTTCAGTCGGGTGATTCAGGCATGCGGATATCGGAATGACATCTTGCAGGGGGTGCTGCGCGTCAGTTTTTCCCCCGATACCACGCAGGAAGAGGCGAAGGCGGCGGCAGAGAGGATGAACGAAGCGGCAAGTCGGTTAAAGGAGAAAACGGGAAAATGAAAGAGCGCGTCATTATCATCCGCTATGCGGAAATACATCTCAAGGGTAAGAACCGCGGATATTTCGAGCGGCTCTTCAGCGTCAATTTGGAGCAGTCTCTCCGCGGCATCCGCCATGAACTGCATCGCATGAGCGGACGTTATCTCGTGGCGGAATTTGACGAGGCGGAAACGGATGAAATCTGCAATCGGGTTTCCCGCGTGTTCGGCGTTCACTCTTATTCGCGGGGGCTCTGTGTCGGAAACAGTCTGGACGAGATTTTTGCCGCCGCCGAGCGCATTGCTCCGAACAGCGGCAGTTTTAAGGTGGAAACGCATCGCGGAGAGAAACGTTATCCGCTGACTTCCATGCAGATCAGCGCGGAGATCGGCGGTCGCCTCATGGAGGCGTTTCCGTCGTTGCGGGTCGATGTGCATGCACCCGAGCATGTCGTCTATCTGGATATTCGGGAAAACGGAAAGGCGTTGGTGTTCGGTTCTTTTGAGCCGGGACCGGGAGGAATGCCCGTCGGAACCTCCGGCCGCGGTGTTTTGTTGGTTTCGGGCGGGATCGATTCTCCTGTCGCAGGGTACATGATGGCAAAGCGGGGAATGACGGTAGAGCCGTTGCATTTTCACAGTTATCCCTATACGAACGAGGGTGCGAAAGAAAAGGTTGTCTCGCTCTGCAGAGTCCTTTCCCGCTACACTTCCGTGGATCGTCTGACGACGATCAATGTTGCGCAGATTCAGGAGGAAATTCATAAAAAATGCGCCGCAGAACTGAATGTGACGCTTCTGCGGCGATTTATGTTCTGCCTGGCGCAGCGATACGCTTTGGAGATCGGCGGGCAATGCCTTTTGACGGGCGAGAGCCTGGGACAGGTCGCCAGTCAGACGATCGAGGGAATTGCCTCTTCGAACGCGGTCGTCTCTCTGCCCGTCCTGCGTCCGCTTATCGGATTTGACAAGGACGAGATCATCGCCGTGTCCAGGCAGATCGGGACATACGAGATCTCCGTTCTTCCTTACGAGGATTGCTGTACCGTCTTCTTGCCCGAACATCCCGCGATCAAGCCGAAACTTTCCTTCATTGAAGAGGAGGAGGGAAAATTGGACAAAGAGGCGTTGCTTGAAAGCGCATGGGAGAGCCGTGAGACGATCGCACTCTGAGGCCGCTCAATTTTCCCACCAATGGTCGGGGAGCGCTTCGTGATTTCCCGTTCGGACGGAAGGAAGCGTTACGGGTTCCCCGACATTTCCCGCAAAGGAGGGGACGACGGTATAGACGTAAGACTTTCCGCTTACAATCGAATTGTCGCAGACGATTTTCCGGTATTTTCCGCTGTAAATCGTCTTTTTTTCTTCTCCGTCATCTCGTATTATGGTATAATCATAGTATTGTGTCTGACATAATTCAATGCAAACGGAGGAATTTTTCAAATAAATCTGCGGTGTTTCGATTGTCGGATGGGAAAATCGTCGGCTTTGCCCTTCGGGGAGCGCGCTTTTGCGAAAACTTTCGACGAGGGAAAGATATTCCGGTTGCGCGGGATCGGCAAGCAGAATCCGGTGCCGTTGTTCGTATTCTTCCCGATCGATTCCGATGCGGACGACGTCGGCGTCAAAAAACGGAGCGGGGGGATCTGAATGATAAAGGGACTGCAGAATACGGAGCGCTTCGTTGGCGGGCAGTCCGCCGCCCGTTGCGGCGATCGGGGAATTGTCGCGGTTTCCCATCCAGACGGCGACGGTATGGTCCGACGTATAGGCGATCGTATAGGCGTCCGTATTTCCGTTTTCGTTGGCGCCGGTTCCCGTTTTGGCGCAGAGCGGGAACGGAAGGGAAGAGAGTTTTTTTGCCGTACCTTCTTTGACAGCGGTCTGCAGCATATCGTTCATGAGCGCGCAGACATCTTCGGAAAAAGCGCGGACCTTCTGCGGTTCAAACCGATACAGCGTTCCCGATGCGTTTTCTGCGCGTGCGATCGCAGAAGAGGGGGCATATTCTCCTTTTGCCGCAAAGGTGGCATATGCGTCGGCAAGGGCGGGGAGTGAAAACCCTTTGCTCATTCCGCCGAGCGCCAATGCGAGCGTGCGGTCTTGCTCGGGGACGTGCAGTCCCATGCGACTGAGGTATTCCGCGGCGCGGTCGGTTCCCAGCGTATTGAGCAGTTTGACGGCGGGAACGTTGACGCTGTAGGCGAGCGCGTGGCGTGCGCTCATATATCCGCCGTATGTTCCGCCGTAGTTGGACGGCGAGTATCCGCCGAAGTCAATTTTCTCATCCAGCAGGGGAGTGGCGGGCGCGATGAGATTTTCTTCCAGAGCGGGCGCGTAGACGGCAAGAGGTTTTGCGGTAGAGGCGGGCAGGCGTTCGGGAGTCCCGCAAGTGGAATGCAGGGCGACAAGACCGCCCGTTTTGTTTTCTCTGACAAGCAGGCAGACATCTGAGTCGCATTGTACGGACTCCAAGATCTTTTGCAGCGATCGATCCCAAAACGTATAGACGCGGAGCTCTTCTCCCGATGTGGCGTCGGGAAAGCGCTGCGCGATCTCTTCATAAACCCGTGCGAGATAGGCGTTTCCGGATGAATCGGGCGCAGGTTCCGAGGGGAGGGAACTTTGGACTGCCTCCGAATATTCCGTCTCCGTCAGAATTCCCTGTTCGCGCATGAGGCTGAGTACATAATTTCTTCGGGCGAGGCATTTTTCCGGGTCCTTGAAGGGGGAATAGCGGTTGGGGGAGCGGACGAGCGCCGCAAGGGTTGCGCTTTCGGCGGGGGTCAGGTCGGAAGCAAATTTTCCGAAGTAATAGTGCGCCGCGTCTCCGATGCCGAAGGCGCTGTGCCCGAAGTAAATGGAATTGAGATAATATTCCAAAATCTCTTCCTTGGAGAAGCGGCGTTCGAGCGCGCGCGCGAGCCGCAGTTCTCTCAGTTTTCTGCCGAGTGTCTTTTCTCCCGAAAGATGCGTGTTTTTGATGAGCTGCTGCGAGATGGTGGAAGCACCTTCGCGAAAGGAGAGGGAAAAGAGGTTTTTTGCGGCAGCTTTTACGATGCGGCGATAGTCTAAGCCGTGGTGAGAATAAAACCGCTTGTCTTCGACGGAGACAAAGGCGGCGGGCAGGTGCGCCGGCAGAGCGGAGAGAGTTTCCCGCGTCTGCGGCGTTTGGATCTCCTCTCCGTGTTCGTCGAAGACGCGTACGCAGGAAGTGACCGAGGAAAGTTTTTTCGGGTCGAGCGTTACATTTTCCGTAACGGCAAAGAACAGGGCGACTGCGGCGATGAGAAGCGCAGCCGTGCTGCCGAAAAGAATAAAAATGATTTTTCGCGCGCGTTTCATACGAGAAGAGTATGCGGATTTTGTGAAAAAAATTGCACGGACTCTTCGGCATTTGTTGAAAAAAAACTTCGGATATGTTATAATGAAATGTCGGAGGAAATTATGACGCTCAAGGAAATGTTGCAACAGAGCAGACGCGCTCTCTTTTTCGGCGGCGCGGGGGTGTCTACGGAGAGCGGGATTCCGGATTTTCGCTCACAGGACGGGCTCTACAGCCAGAAGTACGACGTTCCCCCCGAGACCATACTCAGCCGGGAATATTTTTATCGGCATACCGGGGAATTCTATCGATTTTATCGGGAAAAGATGCTGGCGCTTTGGGCAAAACCCAACGCTGCGCATAAAAAACTTGCCGCATGGGAACAGGCGGGGATCCTGCAGGGCGTGATCACCCAGAACATCGACGGATTGCATCAGGCTGCGGGGAGCAAGACGGTTTTCGAACTGCACGGAAGCGTCCATCGCAACTATTGTCTGAAGTGCGGAAGACGCTATTCCGCCGAGCAGATTCTGGAACAGGAGGGTGTGCCGCACTGCACATGCGGCGGGCTCATCAAGCCTGACGTCGTGCTTTACGGGGAGCCTCTCGACGAGGAGACTGTCGGCGGAGCGGTTGCCGCCATCCGCCGCGCCGATCTGCTGATCGTGGCGGGGACTTCGCTCACTGTCTATCCCGCGGCGGGATTTCTTTCCTATTTTCGCGGGGAGCGTCTCGTCCTCATCAATCGCGACGAGACGGCGTTCGACGCGCAATGCGATCTCGTCATCCGCGGAAAGGTCGGGGAAGTTCTTGGGGATATCGATCTATGAAATATCACATCGTTACATACGGCTGTCAGATGAATGTTCACGAATCGGAGAAGATCGCGGGCATTCTTCGGGCGAAAGGATACGAAGAGGAGAGTGCGATCGGGGATGCGGACATTATCGTGTTCAACACCTGCTGTATCCGCGAAAATGCCGAGAACCACGCCTTCGGCAACATCGGGGCTTTGAAGAAGCTGAAAAGACAGAAACGGGGATTGCTGATCGCTGTCGGCGGTTGTATGGCGCAGGAAGAGGGAAAAGCTGCTCTTCTGCGGGAAAAATTTTCCTTTGTCGACATTGTGTTCGGAACGCATAATTTGAGCGAATTGGGAGAGCTCATTGAGAGAAAACGCGCGGGGGGGCGAGGTGCTGTGATTTCTTTGCTTCCCGAACGGCTCCGTACCGAAGAAGGGATCGAACCGATCAGGACGAGCTATCCCAATGCGTGGGTGAATATCAATTACGGCTGCAACAACTTCTGCACGTATTGCATTGTTCCCTATGTGCGCGGAAGGGAGCGCTCCCGCCGTGCGGAGGACGTGCTCTCCGAAGTGGGATCGCTCGTGCGGGAGGGGTATCGCGAGATCACGCTTCTGGGACAAAACGTCAATTCTTATAACAGCGACGGCGCGGGAGGGATGGATTTTCCCGCTCTGCTGGAACGGGCGGCGTCTTTTCCCGGAAAGTATCGGCTGCGCTTTATGACCTCTCATCCGAAAGATTTTTCCGCCGAGCTCTGTCGGGTCATGAAGCGAAACGAGAAGATCTGCAATCTGCTCCACCTGCCCGCGCAATCCGGATCCGACCGCATATTGTCTCTGATGAATCGGAGATATACGCGGGAGAAATATCTTGAGAATCTCCAAATGTTGCGGGAAGAAATTCCCGGCTGCGCCGTTACGACCGATCTCATCGTCGGGTTTCCCACCGAGACGGAGGAGGATTTTGAACAGACGCTCTCCCTCGTTCGGGAGGCAGATTTCGCCACGGCGTTCACTTTCGTCTATTCTCCCCGCACGGGAACCAGGGCGGCGGAGATGGAGGGACGGATTCCGGACGAGGTTTCCCGGGAGCGCATCATGCGGTTGATCGCCCTCGTCAACGAGAATGCGAGGCGGGCAAGCGCGCGCTTTCTCGGCGGAGAGACGGAGATCCTCTGCGAGGACTTCGATCAAAAGAAGGGTCTGTATCTGGGAAGGAATGAAGAGGGGAGAATGGGGTATTTTGCAAGCGATCGCAATCGGATCGGTGAATTTTTGCGGCTGAAAGTGGATCGGATCAGCGGGGTATCTTTGTTCGGAGAAATTGCCGACTGAAAGGCGTTGCCGTTTCGGTTGAGAAAGGAGGAAGTATGGCGCTCTCGCCCATGATGGAACATTACCTTCAGATGAAGGAAAAATATCGGGACTGCGTGTTATTTTATCGTCTCGGCGATTTTTATGAGATGTTTTTTGACGACGCGGTAAAGGTGAGCCGTTTGCTCGACCTCACGCTGACGGGACGGGACTGCGGGTTGAAAGAGCGCGCGCCCATGTGCGGAATTCCTTATCATGCGGCAGAGGTCTATATTGCAAAACTTGTCGCACTCGGCGAAAAGATCGCCATTTGCGAGCAGCTCTCCGATCCCAAAGCGGGCAAGGGAATCGTCGACCGCGACGTCATTCGGATTGTTTCGGCGGGAACGGTCATCGAGGACGGACAGCTCGACGAGCGGAAAAACAATTATATCGCCTGCTGTTGTCTGCGTAACGGCGAATTTGCCCTTGCATGGGCAGATATTACGACGGGCGAATGCAGCGTCGGAAGAGAAGAGAACAAAGACGCCCTTCTCTCCGCGCTCATCAACCTCTCGGTCGTGGAGATCATCTGTAACAACGAAGCTTTTTTCGCGGTAAAGGACAGCCTGGAGGCGGAACGGCTTCTTCCTGCCTTTTCCTGCTATCTTCCGCAGGAATTTGAATTGGTTCATGCGGAGAAGACGCTCAAAGAACAGTTCGGCGTTGCATCCGCGGAGGCGCTCGGGCTGAAGGGGAAAGAGGCGCTGATCTCAGCGGCGGGTGCGCTCATCGCATATTTGCGGGAGACCCAAAAGCATGCGCTGAAGAACATCAACCGTCTTTCGGTGGCAGAGAATGCGGGATTTATGTCGCTCGACCCCGTTGCCGTGCGCAATCTTGAGCTGGTGAGGAGCAACGCCGAGGGGAAAAAATACGGATCGCTGCTCTGGCTCTTGGACAAGACGCAGACGGGGATGGGGGCGAGAAAGCTCTCTTCCATGCTGCTGACTCCGCTTTTAGACAGGGAGAAGATCGAGCAGAGGCTTTCAGCTGTCGACGAACTTTGCGCGGCGACTGTCGTTCGGATGGGAATCGTCGATCGGCTTGCGGGGATGCGGGACATCGAACGGCTCGCCGGACGCATTTCCAACGGAAATTTACAGCCGGGAGACTGTCTTGCGCTCTCCAGATCGCTGGCAGTCGTCCCCTCGCTCAAATTTCAGCTGGCGGGATTTTCTTCCGTCCTCCTCAAAGAGATCGCCTGCGACCTCGTCGACACCAAGGAGATCTGTGAGCTGCTCGACCGCGCGATCGCGGAGGGCGCCACTACGCGGAAAGAGGGCGGATATATCCGCCGGGGCTATCATGAAGAGCTCGACCGTCTCCGCGCCGTCAAGACGGACGGGAGGACGATGATTGCCGAGCTGGAGGCGCGGGAGCGGGAGAAGACGGGAATTCGCACGCTTCGAATCGGGTTCAATCGCGTATTCGGCTACTATATCGAAGTGAGCAATTCTTTCAAAGAACGCGTGCCTTATTCCTATGTCCGACGTCAGACGCTGGCGGGTGGAGAACGCTATACGACGGAAGAGCTGAAAGAACTTGAAGAAAAAATACTTGGCAGCGACGAGCGGGCGATCCGCCTGGAGGAGAGCCTTTACGAGGAGATTTTGGAGATGCTTGCTCGGAACATTCCGCTCTTGCAGCGCATTGCGGGTGCAGTTGCGCTGTTGGATTGTTTTGTTTCGTTTGCCGTCGTCTCCAAGGAGAACCGGTACTGCCGCCCCGTCATGGCGGAAGAGGGCGCTTTGGAGATCGAGGAGGGACGGCATCCCGTTGTCGAGGCGATCTCGCGGGAGAGATTTGTTCCCAACGACTGTCTTTTGGACGGAGCAGAGAATCGCACGATGATTATTACCGGTCCGAATATGGCGGGAAAAAGCACCTATCTCAGACAGGTGGCGCTCATTGTACTGATGGCGCACATCGGCTGTTTTGTTCCTGCGAAGCGGGCGCGGGTCCCGCTTTGCAATCGGATTTTTACTCGGATCGGCGCCAGCGACAACCTTATCTTGGACCGCAGTACGTTTATGGTGGAAATGACGGAGGTAGCCGCCATTCTTCGGGGCGCAACTGCTCGGAGTTTGCTCATTTTGGACGAAGTGGGGCGGGGCACGAGCACTTTTGACGGGCTTGCGATTGCCTGGGCGGTCATAGAATATCTCAACGAGCGCGTGTGTGCCAAAACGTTGTTTGCCACGCATTATCACGAGTTGACCGAATTGGAGGGCAAGCTTGAAGGCGTAAAAAACTATAAGATCAACGCGCGCGAAGCGGGAGGGAAAATTGTTTTTCTCCGCAAGATCGTGCGCGGCGGGGCGTCGCGCAGCTTCGGAGTAGAAGTCGCCGCGCTCGCAGGTGTTCCCGAGGATGTGACCTCCCGCGCAAAAAAAATTCTTCGTTCTTTGGAAAAAAACGATCTTGCTCGCCGTCCGTCAGAGCAGGAAGAGGAGGAAGAGGCGCCTCGTTCTCCTGTCGAGCAGGAGCTTTCGGAGCTTGACGTCAATTCGCTGACTCCTATGCAGGCACTGTCTCTGTTGGCGCGGTGGAAGGAGAGATGCAAATGAAGATCAACATTTTATCTGCGGAGGTCTATAATCGGATTGCGGCGGGAGAAGTCGTCGACCGTCCCTATTCCGTCGTCAAAGAGCTTGTCGAAAATGCGATCGACGCGGGGGCGCGGGAGATCTCCGTCGAGATCGAGACGGGCGGAAAAAAACTGATCCGCGTGACAGACGACGGCGGGGGGATCGCGGAAGAGGACCTCAGGGCGGCCTATCTTCCGCATGCGACGAGTAAACTCAGGACGGCGGAAGATCTTGCTTCGGTGCTTACGCTCGGGTTCAGAGGCGAGGCGATCGCGTCCATCGCCTCTGTTTCCCGCATGAACATTCTCTCCAAAACAAAGGGGAAGGACGCCGTTTCGCTCGCCTGCGAAGGGGGGAGGCTCGGAGAAATTCTTCCCGCGGGCGGCGCGGACGGGACGCAGGTGACGGTGCGCGATCTCTTTTATAATACGCCTGCCAGGCTGCGTTTTCTCAAATCGGACGGGCAGGAGGAGGCTGATGTCACCAATATGGTCTCGCGGTTTATCCTTTCCCGTCCCGAGATCGCATTTACCTATCTCGTGAACGGAAAAGTTCGGTTCCGTTCCTTCGGCGGCGGACCGGAGGAGGCGATCGCCGTCGTGTACGGCGCGGATACGCTCTCGAAGTGTACGGAAGTCTGCGCCGAAAAACACGGGATCCGTCTGCACGGGTTTCTTGGCGGAAGAGAGTTCGGAAAACCCAATCGGAGTTATCAGAGCCTGTTTGTCAACGGCCGCTATGTGATCAACCAGACGGTGGGGGCGGCGATCGCCAACGCCTACGGAAGCTATCTCATGAAGCGGCAGTATCCGTTTTATGTGCTGTTTCTCGACGTTCCGCCCGCCGTGGTCGACGTCAACGTGCATCCCAACAAGGCAGACGTCCGTTTTGCGGACAATCAGGTGATATACGGGACGGTGTATTCCGTCGTCTCTGCCGTAATCGACGGGGATTCCCGTGCGCTGGAGTATCTCGTTTCGTCAGACAAGACGGAAAAGACCGAAACGAAGACGGTTTGTCCGTCTTCTTCCGCCGTGCTGTCCTCTCCCGCAGAACAGCCCAAACAGGTCGAGAGCGCGGGAACGAAGCCGGAGGCGTCTCCTTCCATGACGGTTTCCGAGGCAAGACGGGAACTCGCTTTCGATCTCACGCTTCCTGCGCATCCCTACTCGGGGGAGGAGCGGAAAAACGTGCTGGAAGTGCATTCCTCTGCGCGTTCCTCTGCAGAGGTCGGGGTCTTTGAGGAAAACAAACGCCTTCTGAACGAGCGGACCCGAAATGCCGAACAGGAGCGAGTCGATCCGAAGACGCTGCTCTACAAAGGGGAGCTGTTCCATACCTATCTCATCTATGAGGCGGAGGACTGCGCTTATTTCGTCGATCAGCATGCGGCGCACGAGCGTCTGTTGTATGATCGGATCCGAAAGAAGTGTGAAAACAGATCTGTGTTTTCGCAACCGTTGCTGCTGCCCTATGTGCGCGAAGTCACCGCGCAGGAATTTGCCTTTCTGAAGGAAAATTTTCCTGTTTTGCGGGAGATCGGATTTGAGATCGAAGAGTTCGGCGGGACAAGCGTGAAGATCTCCGCTTTGCCGGCGGAGCTGTACGGAATGGATCCGGAGGCGTTTCTGCGCGAGGTGCTCGCTTCGATGGAGTCGCTGCGCGCGATTCGGCTTGCCGATCTCGTCAAAGACCGTCTTGCCATGATGGCGTGCAAAGCGGCAGTCAAGGGCGGAGACGCACTGACCGAGGAAGAAGCGCGCGTGCTGATTGCGGAAATGGGCGGAGATATGGGATTGCGTTGTCCGCATGGCAGACCTGCCGTAGTCAAATTCAAAAAGACGGAGCTGGAAAAGCTCTTCAAAAGGATCGTATGAAGGCGCTTGTCATCTGCGGCGCGACCGCAACAGGCAAAACCGCGCTCGCCGTAGCGTGCGCGAAACTGTTGGACGGGGAAATCGTTTCCGCGGATTCGATGCTCGTTTACCGCGGTCTGGACATCGGCACCGCAAAGCCGACGCTCGAAGAGCGGGACGGAGTGCCGCATCATATGATCGACGTCGTCTCTCCCGAGGAAAATTTTTCCGTGAGCGATTACGAGAGGCTGGCGTTTCCCGTTCTCGGAGAGATTGCCGCGAGAGGCAAAGTTCCCGTTCTCTGCGGAGGGACGGGTTTTTATCTGAATGCGCTGCTCTACCGAAGCTCTTTCGGCGGAACGCCGGGCGATCCCGCATTGCGAAGCGAGTATGAAGAGATTGCGCGTTCCCGGGGAAATACCGCGCTCCACCGTCTGCTGGAAGAGGCAGATCCGGAGAGTGCCGCGGTTTTGCACGAAAACGACGTGAAGCGGGTCGTTCGCGCACTGGAGATCTATCGTCTGACGGGAAAAAAGAAATCCGTCTTGCAGGACGGAAAAAAGGCGCGGATGGATTTTGCCGCATTTGCCTTCGATTATCCCAGAGAACGGCTGTATGCCCGTATCGGCGAAAGGGTGGACAGGATGTTCGAGGACGGATTGGTCGAAGAGGTGCAGTCGCTCCTGACGCAGGGAATTTCGGAGACGGCGCAGTGTATGCAGGGGATCGGATACAAAGAAGTCGTTGAAGGATTAAAAAACGGCGATGAGAATAGTACTATGTCAGATATAATCAAGAAAAATACCAGAAATTATGCCAAACGGCAGCTGACTTTTTTTAAAAAAACAGAACATTTGCATTGGCTTGCGCCGAAGCCCATCGAAGAGGCGGCGCGGGAGGTATGCGAACGATATGCAGAAAGATGAGAAAATGGTCGAAGAGATGATCTTGCGGCAGGAGCGGCGGTTTTCGGAACGCTTCCGCGAAATCGAAAAGACGGCGCTGGCAAATCAGGAGAAAGTACTGCGTGCTTTCCGCGAGGAGGAGATCGCTTTGCGTCATTTTATGCCGTCGACCGGTTACGGTTACGGTGACGAGGGGAGACGGGCACTCGGCAGGGTCTATGCGCGCGCGTTCGGTGCGGAACGTGCGATCGTTTCGGCTGCCCTTCTGAGCGGGACGCATGCGATCGCGACGGCGCTTTTCGGTGTGCTGCGTCCGGGCGATCGGGTGCTTTGTCCGACGGGTGTGCCTTATGACACCCTGCGCGGTGTCGTGTGGGGAGAGGGAAACGGTTCCCTGCGTGATTTCGGAATCGGGTTTTCCGTGCTTCCGACGAACGGTGACGGAAAACCGGATTATTCCGCGCTGGCCGAAGCGCTGCGCAAAGAGCCTGTTCGGATGATCTATCTTCAGCGCTCGCGCGGTTATGAATTGCGGGATTCCTTTACAATTGAAGAGATCGAAGCGGTGTGCTCTTTTGTACGCGAAAAGGGATTTCGGGGCTGTATTTTCGTGGATAACTGCTACGGTGAGTTTGTCTCGGAGCGGGAACCGACGCAGGTCGGCGCGGACCTTATGGCGGGATCTCTGATCAAAAACCCCGGGGGCGGACTTGCGCCGACGGGCGGTTACCTTGCCGGCAAAGAGGAGTATGTTGCGATGTGTGAGAGCCGGCTGACCGCACCCTCCGTCGGCGACGAAGTGGGAAGCTACGCATACGGCTGGCAATACTATTTTCAGGGATTTTTTCTCGCGCCGCACGTTGTCGCGCAGTCTCTCAAAGGGGGGCTTCTGATCGGCGGCTGTCTGGAGGCTCTCGGCTATGAAAATTACCCTTCCACGGAAAAATATCCGCCTGACATCACGCGTGCCATTCGGTTTGAGACGCGGGAGCAGCTGATCGGATTTATTCAATCGGTGCAGGAATGTTCGCCGGTAGATTCTTTCGTGCATCTCGAGCCGTGGGACATGCCCGGATACGACTGCAAGGTGATCATGGCAGCCGGCACGTTTGTGCAGGGAGCGAGCATCGAATTGTCTGCCGACGCGCCTGTCCGCGCGCCCTATATTGCTTATTTTCAGGGCGGGCTTACCTATGAACACTGCCGTATTGCCTGTCGGGAAATTCTGCTTCGCCTTCTTGGAGCAGAACAGAGGAAATTATAAAAATTACCGCAAAGTGCTTGAAAATCGGGGAATTTTGTGGTATAATAAAGCGATTGATTCGGGCGGAAAAAATCGGGTTGAGGGGACGGAGGGATCGCAGATGTACAGCATGACGGGATTCGGACGCGGCGTCTATCGGAAGGACGGGTTGGAGATCACGGTAGAACTCAAATCCGTCAACAACCGTTTTTTGGATATAGCCGTCAAGTGCCCCCATGTTTTTTTCGGGACCGAAGAAATGGTCCGTGCCGCGCTGCGGGATCATTTTTCCCGCGGGCGCATCGATGTCTTTCTGGCGCTTTCCGACGCAAGAGAGCGGGTTCAGATATTTTCCGTCGACGAAGGGACGGCGCGCGCCTATGCCGCCGCCGCCGAGCGACTGAAAGAGGCGGTCCCCTCGGCGAAAGACGACTTTTCTCTCACCTTTCTCCTGCGCCAGCCCGAAGTCGTGCGGCAGGAAGAGTGCGGCGAACTGGATGAGGAAATGATCGAGGGGATGAAGGCCGCGCTTTCCGACGCGATCGCCGCGCTTAAGGACATGCGTCGAAAAGAGGGAGAACGGCTGAAACAGGACGTGCTCGGCAAGATGGATGCCATTGAAAATCTTCGCGACGGCATTGCCGCAAGAGCGCCGTCGGTTTCGGAAGAGTACAGAAAAAAACTTACCGAGCGCATGACGGAATTTCTCGGCGGCAAGGTAGACGAGAGCCGCATTCTTACCGAGGCGGCGATCTTTGCGGACAAGTGCAGCATCGACGAGGAGCTCACCAGGCTTTCTTCGCATATTGCGGAATTTCGAAAGATCGCAGAAAACGACACGGTGGGAAGAAAGCTCGATTTTCTCATTCAGGAATTTAACCGCGAATGTAACACCGTATGCAGCAAGGCGAGCGACGCGCAGATCACGGCGCTGGCGCTTGAGATGAAGAACGAGATCGAAAAAGTGCGCGAACAGATACAGAATTTGGAGTAATTATGCGCAACGTTTTATTTGTCATATCGGGTCCTTCCGGCGTGGGAAAGGGGACGCTTGTAAAATTGCTTCTTGCCGAAGATCCCGCGCTTGCCCTCTCCGTGTCCTGTACGACGCGTGCGCCCCGCGAGGGAGAACAAGACGGCAGGGAGTATTTTTTCCTCTCGCGGGACACGTTTCTTAATCGCATTCGGGAGGGGGATTTTCTCGAATATGACGAACATTTCGGCAATTATTACGGCACGCCGAAATCTTTTGTGTTGCGGCAGCTCAAAGAGAAGTCGGTGATCCTCGAGATCGACGTCATCGGCGCATTGAAAGCGCGGGAGATCATGGCGAAAGAGGGGGTTCCCGTCGTCCTCATCATGATCGTTCCGCCCGATCTCGAGACTCTTCGGCAGCGGCTCGGCGGAAGAGGAACGGAGGAGAACGCGGAATTGAAAAACAGACTGGAACGGGTCGAATACGAACTTTCCAAACAAAATTGCTACGATTATGTCGTCGTCAACGACGATTTGCAGACGACGGAACGCCGTCTTGCGGAAATTATCCGAAAGGAAAAGGAGGCAGCCTATGATCAATGAACCTTCAGTCGATGCACTCATCCGCAAATTGGGAACGGAGAAAGAGCCCGTAAGCAGATACGAGCTCTGTGTGGTGGCATCCAAACGGACGAGACAGATCATCGAACAGATGCAGTCGAACGGAACCATTGAACTTCCCGGAAAGCAAAAAGAGATCGTGCTCGCTTGTCAGGAGATCATGAGCGGGAAAGTCAAGGGCGTAAGAGATTAAAGCATACCCCGTTTTGCGCGGGGTTGTTTTATAAAAATTATGATAGCGGAAGTCATCGTGGACATCGTGCACAGCGACGTCGATAAAATTTTCGATTACGCCTGCGACGAGACCGTATGTGCGGGAATGCGCGTCGTCGTTCCCTTCGGAAGAGGAACTGCGACGGGTTTTGTCATGCGCATCAAGCAGACGAGCGACTTTCCCGCGGAAAAACTCAAGAAAATCATCAGGGCGGAGGAACGGTTTCCCGCTCTCACGGAGGAATGCCTCTCTCTTGCGAGACGGCTTGCGGCGCGCTATCTTTGTCCGCAGGCGCTTGTTCTGCGTCTGTTTTTGCCCGCCGAAATGCGTACGGGGAAGGTGGGAGAGGTCTATCGGACGACGGCGGTGCTTGCGAAAGACGACGTTCCGCTGCCCGCAAACGCGACAGCACAACGGGCGCTTGTCTCTTTTTTGCGCGACAATGCGGAGGCAGACGCCGCTCTGCTTCGGGAGAAATTCGGCGGCGCGCTCAAAGCTTTGGCAGATAAGGGCGTCGTCCGTCTGGAAAAGAGACGGGTGCTTCGCGCGCCCTATCGGGAAGCCGAGACGCTCGCGCCGGAGCGCGAACTCACGCGGGCGCAGGAAGAGGCGGTGGAACGGATCCGCAGTACAGATAAGACGGTGACGCTGGTGCACGGCGTGACGGGGAGCGGCAAGACGGAAATTTATCTTGCTTTGATCGCGGAACAGCTCAGGATGGGACGCACTGCGATCTTCCTTGTCCCCGAAATTTCCCTGACTCCGCAGATGCTCGCACAGCTTCGCGCACGCTTCGGAACGAGCGCGGCAATTCTGCACAGCGGGCTTTCGGCGGGCGAACGCTATGACGAGTGGAGGAGACTGCGGGAAGGCGAGGCGAAAATTGCCGTCGGCGCGCGTTCCGCCGTCTTTGCTCCCGTGGAGCATCTGGGGATCATCGTCATCGACGAAGAACACGACGGCAGTTATCGTTCGGAGAGCTCGCCCCGCTATCACACGTTTGATATTGCGCTCCTGCGTGCGGAATATCATCGTTGCAAACTCGTTCTCGGGAGCGCAACGCCCTCGATCGAGACCTATCGGCGCGCGGAAGCGGGAGAGTTTCAGCTCCTGTCTCTGCCGGAGCGGATCAACCGCCGCCCCATGCCGGCGGTGGAGATCGTTGACATGCGACAGGAAGTGCGGCGAGGCAACCCATCGCCGTTTTCCGCCGTGTTGCGCGAAAAACTTGCGCGTTGCCTGGAGAAGGGGAATCAGGCAATCCTTTTTCTCAATCGGAGAGGGTATTCTCAGACGGTGATCTGCCGCGACTGCGGCTATGTGGCGAAGTGCGAACACTGCGACGTTTCTCTCACCTATCACAGCGAGGACGACTGTCTCAAATGTCATTATTGCGGGGCCCGATACCGTATGCCGCCCGCCTGTCCCGTCTGCGGCGGGATCCATATCAATTATGTCGGAATGGGGACGCAGCGGGTCGTCGGTGAACTCAAAAAACTCTATCCCGCCGCGCGCATTTTGCGCATGGACAACGATACGACAAACGGAAAAGAGGGACATCTCCGTATCTTGAAGAGCTTTTCCGCACGCGAGGCGGATCTTCTCGTCGGGACGCAAATGGTCGCCAAGGGGCACGATTTTCCCTTTGTGACGCTGGTCGGGATTTTGGACGCGGACATGAGCCTTCATTTTCCGGATTACAGGAGCGGCGAGCGGACGTTTCAGCTCGTGACGCAAGTTGCCGGACGGAGCGGCAGAGCGGAAGAGACGGGCGAAGTCGTGCTTCAGACTTACGACCCCGAAAATTATATTCTGCGCTTTGCGGCAAAATACGATTACGAAGGGTTTTATCGGCATGAGATCGCAATGCGGGAAGCGACCGCCTTCCCGCCTTTTGCCAAGATCGTGCGGGTCATGGTGACGGGAACGGACGACAAGGAGGCGCTTGCGGCGCTTCGGGAAGTCTATGAAAAATTGAAGGCGCTGTATGCGGAAGAATCGGAATGTTTCCTTTTTTTTAACAGGATGCACGCGCCCATTCGCCGCATTCAGGATAAGTACCGCTATCAGGTACTGATGCGATTGACGGATGAGAAACCGCTTGCGCGAATTTACGGGATTTGCGCGGAGGCGGAGTTCCGGCATACGCTGGTGTATGTGGAAGAAAACCCCGCAAATCTCAGTTAAAGGAAGGAAAGTTATGGTACGCGAAGTGAAACAGGTCGGAGAGAAGGTGCTGCGGGAGAAATGCGCTCCCGTGACGCATTTTGACGATGCGTTGGGCGCGCTTCTCGACGACATGAAAGAGACGGTGCGCAGCGAGGAAGGAGCGGGACTTGCGGCTCCGCAGATCGGCGTCCCGATCCGCGCCGTCGTCATCGACGTCGAAGAAGGATATTTTGAGCTGGTCAATCCTATTTTTGTCTGGCAGAAAGGGGAGCAGGTCGGCAGGGAAGCTTGTCTTTCCGTTCGGGACAAAGTGGGCGTCGTGCGCCGTCCTTCCAAAGTAAAAATTATTTTTCAGGACAGAAAGGGAACAAAATATTCCCTTGTGGCGCGGGATTTTTTTGCCCGTGCGGTCTGCCATGAGCTCGATCATCTCGACGGAATATTGTATTTGGACAGAGCGGAGGAAGTCCGCGACGCGGAGGAGGAATGAAACTGATTTTTGCGGGAACGCCCGTCTTTTCGGTCAAATCCCTTGAGGCGATCTTCAGGGCAGGCTATGAGATCGACGCCGTCCTGACCATGCCGGACAAGCCGCAGGGGAGAAAACAGACGCTGTTGCCCTCTCCCGTCAAAGAAGCGGCGCTGCGGCTCGGACTGCCCGTTTTGCAGCCGGTCCGCCTGCGCGAAGAGCTCTCTGCATTGGCAGACCGGGGTGCCGACCTCATGGTGACCTGCGCGTACGGGCAGATCCTTACGCGGGAAGTGCTGGAGCTCTTTCCGCTCGGCGTATGGAATGTGCACGCGTCCCTGCTTCCCGCCTACCGCGGAGCGGCACCCATCGCACGCGCCATTCTCGACGGATGTTCCGAGACGGGGATCACCATTATGAAGACGGATGTCGGGTTGGATACAGGGGATATTTTTTTGCAGGAACGCATTCCGATTTTGCGGTCGGATACCTGCGGCAGCCTGTCCGAACGGCTTTCTGCGTCGGGCGCAAAACTGATCGTGGAGGCGCTCGGGAAAATTTCCCGCGGCGAAGAGATCCTGCGCGCGCAGGGCGAGGGAACGAAGTGCGGAAAAGTTGTGAGGACCGCGGTGGATTTTTCCCGTTCCGCACGGGAAGTGAGCGCGCTGATCCGCGCGCTATCCCCCGCTCCGCTTGCCTATGCGGTATGCGACGGAAGGGAATACAATCTGTTTTTTGCGGAAGAAACGGAGGGCAGCGGCGCCTGCGGCGAGATCCTTGCCGCTTCCCGCAGGGAAGGAGGGCTTATCGTCGCCTGCGGAGAGGGGGCGGTACAGATCACCGAGTTGCAGCCGGCAGGCGGGAAGAGGATGTCCGCAGCGGATTTTCTCAACGGAAATAAACTGCAAAAGGGGATGCGCTTTGACCAACCCGTTCTATGACCCCTTTCGGGTGCTGACAAAAGTCTATGCGGAGGGAGCTCACCTGAAGATCGCGCTTGCGGAGACCGATCTCGAAGAGCTTAACCGCGCTCGCACGGTAAAAACGGTGTACGGCGTGCTGGAACAAGAGGGATATCTCTCTCTGTGCATCCGAACATTTGCGCAAAGGAATCCCAAGCAGAGCGTGCGCATTCTGCTGAAGATCGCGCTCTATTGGCTGATTTTTCTCGGGAAGCCCCGCTATATGGTGACGGATACCGCCGTCGATCTGTGTAAGCGCATGGGAAAGGGCGGTATGGCGGGGTTTATCAACGCCTTTTTGCGCGCTTTCGATGAGAGGAAAGTCGTTCTTCCCGCAGGGGACGAGGGACTGTCCGTCCGCTATTCCTGGCCCCTGTTTGCCGTGCGAAAGCTGAAGACGGAATACGGGGAAAGGGCGGAAAAAATTTTGGCTGCGAGGAGTCGCGGCGTCACGGTGCGCTTTGCGGGAGGAGAGGAGAACTATCTTTCCCGTCCGCATGAACAGACGCCCTTTCCGCACGTCTATGTCTTTCTGAATTTTGTTCGGGACGAGGGATTCGACAGGGGGGAGTACACCTTTCAGTCGGTCGGTTCGATTGCGATCTGCGATGTTGTCCGCCCCTGCGAGGCGCTGTTCGACGCCTGCGCGGCCCCCGGAGGGAAGAGCGTGCTTCTCTCCGAAAAGTGCGGCGAAGTGACGGCGTGCGAACTGCACCCGCATCGCGTCCGTCTCATCGAGAGTTATTGCGCGCGTATGGGACGGAAGAACGTATTCCCCGTCTGTGCCGATTCCTCGGTCTTTCATCCCGAGTGGGAGGAAAAATTCGACGCCGTGCTGTGCGACGTCCCTTGTTCGGGGTTCGGAACGGTGGCGGAGAATCCCGATCTTCCGCTGAATAAAAGGGAAGAGGAATTTACGGGATTGCGGAAGGCGCAATCTGCCATTCTGAAAAATTGCGCGCGATATGTCAGGCGCGGAGGGAAGCTGTATTATTCCACTTGTTCAATCTTCCGCGAGGAAAACGACGAGGTCGTCGGGGCGTTCCTTGCGGAAAATCCGGGTTTTTCCGTTTGCGGGACGGACAGTCCGCTGCTGCATGAAAAAATGCGTTACGGAATGCAATTTTTGCCGGACGCGGCGTACGGCGCGGGATTTTATCTCGCCGCGCTGAGCAGGGAGGAGCCATGAAGAGAGTGCGGAGAGAGAAGGCAGAGTTCTCTTTGGCGGGGCGGAACGCGCCGTGAAGGAGATCATTCAGGATTTATCGTTCGGAGAATTGAAAACGCTCGTTGCGGCGTGCGGAGAAAAACCGTTCCGTGCGCAGCAGATCCGAGAAGGTCTTGTTTTGGGGAGGAAGATTTCAGAGCTTCCGCTTCCCAAATCTTTTCGTGCGCAACTGCTCGATCGTTTTGAGGATGAGCCGGTCCGCATTGTTAAAACGCTTGTCTCGGCGGAGGACGGCACGAAAAAATTTCTCTTCCGCCTCGCGGACGGAAATCTTATCGAAGGCGTGCTCATGCGGTACCGCTACGGAAATACGCAGTGCGTCTCTACGCAGGTCGGCTGCCGCATGGGGTGCAAATTCTGCGCCTCGACGCTGGGCGGGCTGATCCGAAATCTTACGGCAGGAGAGATCCTCGGTCAGATCCTCTGCGTCAATCGGGAAGAGGGCGGGACAAACAGCCGCCGCGCCGTGACCAACGCAGTGCTCATGGGCAGCGGGGAGCCTTTTGACAACTACGATCACGTCGTTAAATTTCTGCGCAATCTCACCGCTGAGGGAGGATTTTGCATGAGTGCGCGCAATGTGAGCCTTTCCACCTGCGGGCTTGTTCCGCAAATGAGGCGGTTTGCGTCGGAAGGAATTCCGTTAACGCTTACGGTTTCTCTGCATGCGGTCACGGACAAAGAGCGCATTCGGACCATGCCGGTTTCTGCTGCGTATTCCATCGATCAGATCTTACAGGCTTGCGCGTATTATTTCGAAAAAACCGGAAGGAGATATATCTTCGAATACAGCCTGATCGCGGGAGAAAACAGCGATGAAGCGCATGCAACTGCACTGGCCGAGCTGCTTTCCGGGAAACCGTGCCATGTCAACCTCATTCGTTTGAACGAAGTGAGCGAACGAACGCTGAAAGCGACTTCGGAGCGGGAAGCGCATCGCTTTTTGGAGATACTGAAACACCGCGGAATTTCCGCAACGCTGCGCCGAAGCATGGGAAGCGATATCGGCGGGGCGTGCGGACAGCTCCGCGCAAGCTGCATCGCTCAAGCGATGCGGGATAAAAATGAAAACGAGGGGGAAAACGATGTTACAAATTAAAATTGCGCCTTCTGTTTTGGCGGGGGATTTCGCACGCATGGGAGAGACGGTCAGGTCGCTCGAAGAAAACGGGGCGGATTATGTCCACTGTGACGTCATGGACGGAAATTTTGTTCCGACGATTACATTCGGAGACCAGATGGTGCGGCATATTCGGCCGTATACATCTTTGCCGCTCGATTGTCATCTGATGGTCTTGCAGCCGGAAATGCGGCTGGAAGGATTTGCCCGTGCGGGAGCCGACGTCGTCAGCGTTCACCTTGAAGAGTGCAGGGAGAGCATTGCACGGACGCTGCGGCTCATCAAAAATTACGGCATCAAAGCGTCTGCGGTCATCAACCCCGATACTCCCGTTGAAAAGATTTTCGACGTCATCGGGGAGGCGGACATGGTGTTGCTCATGAGCGTTCATCCCGGGTGGGGAGGACAAAAGTTTATTCCGGAATCTCTTTCCAAAATTGAAAAACTGCGCAATTTTTGCGTGGCGGCGGGGAGACCGGAAATGGATATCGAAGTGGATGGCGGGATCACGGAAGAAAACGTAAAAGACGTCATCTCCGCAGGAGCGAACGTCATTGTTGCGGGCAGCGCGGTGTTTCGTTCTGCGGATATGCGCGCGACCATTCGGAGACTGCGCGGCGAATGAAGGCGATCGTTCTGCTCAACGGAGAGCCCTATCGAGGAACGATCGACGTGCGGGACGCCTATGTGTTCTGTTGCGACGGGGCGTATGACTGGGCGAAAGGGCGGGTGCGGATCGATGAAACGCTCGGCGATTTCGATTCTCTGTCCTATCTTCCCGACCCCTTGCCGAAGGAGGTCTATCCCGCCGAGAAGGACGCCACGGACGGGGAGCTCGCTCTGCGTCTTGCGGCCGCACGGGGATTTTGCGAGATCGAATTTTTCGGAGGAGGCGGCAGGAGAGAAGATCATTTTCTCGGGAATCTCCATTTGCTCTATGCAGCCGTCGGGCTGGGCGTCCGCGCGGCGATGATCACGAATTATTCCCGCATCTTTGCCGCCGAGGGGGAAATCGTGATCGAAGGCTGCAAGGGAAAGACAGTTTCCGTGCTTCCCTTCGGCGGGGAGGCGCATATTATGGAAAGCGGGGGATTTTTTTATCCTCTGCCGAAGAAATTTGTCTATGGGTCGACGCTGGGGATCTCCAACGTCGTGACAGGGGAACGGGCGCGCCTCGTCACGGAGGGATGTGTGCTGATCTTTGTCGACGAAGGAGCAGAATGATCTATTGCGATCTGCATTGCGATGCGCTGACGACGGCGGAAGTGCGGCAAGTCACGCGGGAACGGCTGCAGGCGGGCGGATGTCTGCTGCAGTGTTTTGCCGCGTTTGTGGCGGAAAACGGAGGGTTTTCCGCTTTTTTGTCGCTGGCGGATGCGTTTGACCGCCTTTGCGCGGAGGAGGGGTATCATCCCGTCTTGTCGGCGAAGGAGATCGTTCCGGGGAAGATCAACGCGCTTCTTACGGTGGAGGGCGGCGGCGAGATCGGGGACGGGGATAAGCTCGACGCGCTCTGTGCCCGCGGCGTGCGCATGATGTCGTTCACCTGGAATACGCCGAACGGACTGGGGTTTCCCAATTTTCCGGACTATGCGGGAGTGCTTTCCGGAAGGCGTTCGCTTGCAGAGCGGGAAAGCGCGCGCGGACTGACGCGCCGCGGATTTGAGGCGGCGGAACGGATGGGAGAGCTGGGAATGATCGTCGACGTATCGCACGGAAGCGACCGCTTGTTCTATGACGTCGCGGGACTGCGCCGTCCCTTTGCGGCAAGCCATTCGGGTGCACAGGCCGTTTTCGACTGCGCCCGCAACCTTACGGACGGACAAATCCGCAGACTTGCGGATTGCGGGGGAGTTGTCGGATTGGATTTCTGCGCCGACTTTCTCTCTTCAGACACAAGTCGGGAGGGGCAAAAAAGGGCGATCCTTGCCCATGCGGAACACATTCTGCGCGTCGGCGGGGAAGACGTGCTTGCGCTCGGAAGCGATTTTGACGGGATCCCTCCCAATCCCTATCTGAAAGATCCCGCTTCGATGCCCGATCTTCTGACGGCGTTTGCGGAAAAATTCGGGCCGCGCAGGGCGGAAAAAATTGCTTCGAAGAACTTTTTGCGGCTGTTTGCGGAGGTCTGCGGATAGGAAAAGCCCTCCCCGGCGGGGAGGGCGGAAACGGTTGTTCGGATCAGAGAGCCCGGATGGAATCGACGGGCTTTTTTCTTGCCGCCAAAAAGACGGGCAGGAAGGTGGAGATCACCGCGACGAAGGCGGAAATTCCGATCATGATGAGAATGGGAAGCGGACCGAACAGGAAGATCTGCACCATGATCGCAAGCTCTGCGCGAAGGGTATTGTTCAGAGCGGAAACGGATGCGAACGTCGCGATGAGGGCGAGCAGGGTGCAGATGCTTACGATGATTCCCGATTCCGCAAAGAAAATTTTGAATACATCCGTTCCGCGTGCGCCGAGCGCGCGCAGAATGCCGATCTCTTTTTTCTTTCCCGCGATGGAGACGGAAATGAAGTTGAACAGCAGCAGAGACGCGAAAACCATAAAAATAAGCCCTACGGTCAGAAAGACTCTCCACAGCGTGTCCACGATGCTGTTGACGTTCTGCACTTCGTTGTAGAGAGAGTTGGTCAGCGAATAAGAGATCCCCGTTTGTGCGTCTTCGGAAAACAGGTTTTTCGTCGCGATGCGGAACCCGTCCGAGGTCTTGTCGAACGGGAGATAGACTGAGGAATAGACCGCGTCCTCTTCGGGGACGTAGTTTGTCTTGTACTCCGTCCATTCCACGGAGACGGCATCGAGCAATTCCTGCGAACAGTAGACGATTTCTTTCGTCTCCGTGCAGAGTCCGACGACCTCGCAGAGAAGCTCCGTTCCCGTTTTGCTTCGGAGCGTGACCGTCAGATTCTGTGCGGACAGGTAGTCCGCCGCCGCTTTTTTCGCCGTGTCAAGTTCTTCCGAAACAGTGTTTTGCGCGATTCCCGGCTCTTCTGTCTCGGGAGCCGAGCCAAAGAGGAGCAGCTCGCAGTTTTTCAGGAAAGTCTCGTACTCGTCCTGCTCTTCGGGTGAGAGCTGATCGAGCGGTTTGCGCAGAAACCAGTCTCCGCCGAAGAACCTTACGGGCAAGACAAGTCGGTTGCCCGTAAGGGAGGACGGCGCGTTGCCGAAGAAGAGCACGGAAGGATTCTGCGGAGAACAGAGCGCAAACTGACTGCAGAATGCGATCGCATCGATATCCGCGCGGTCGTTCGTCAGAGTATAGGTTTCGGTCAGCCGCAGTTCGTTTTCAAACGAATTTGCAGAGGACAGCAATTCGGCGTGTTCGCTTCGGAAGTCTTCGGAGAGGAGGATGCAGAGATGCAGCGTCGATTGCAAATATGTTACCATTTTCAGACGGGTAAAAAGATCGAAGGAAGTTGTGTTGCGGTATGCGGCATACGGTTCCGAGATCGTCCCGCCGTCGAAGATCCCGCAGACGGTGAGGGGAATGCCCCGTATCAGGAGGGTTTTGCCGATCAGCTGTTCGGGACTTGCGGGCGTGAAACGCTCGGTTTGTCCGTCATTGCCCGTCAGAATAAGCTCTGCCCGCGTCATGCAGTCTGCAAAATAGGCACTCACCGCGATCTCGTCTGCGCCCTTCGGAACATCGCCTGCCGTGATCTTTTCGCCGAGGGCGCTGTCGGAGACGTCGATCGCGGCCTGAAAGACATAATAATCGTAAACCCGTTCTGTCGAGACGGAGACGTTGTCGGGGGAGTAAGAGAAGGGGAGCGCGGCGACGGCGGTTTCTCCGCCGAGCGTGCGGACTTCTTCGGGCGTCAGGAGCGCGTTCTCTTTTGAGACGGACGTGTAGATTGCTTCTCCTTCCCTCCAATAGGTTGCCGTGACGGAATACGTTTTCCCGACGGTCAGATATTCGCAGTCGCTTGCCAGAAAAGACCGTTCGAGAACATCGTCCCCGTTGTAGAGCATAAGCGTGGAGAAGAGCCCGAAAAAGCAGAAGGCGACGGCGGAAAGGAGAATGGTCAGAAGAAGACGGAAAGGTTTGAGCCTGAGTCCCGACGCGCCGATCCGGAGCGCTTTTTTTGCGGGCAGGCGGGAACGGATGAAACGGACCGTCTCGTTTCGGTCGGCGGGAGCGGGTTCCGGTTGCGTTTTGCGGAAGCGTTCTTTCGCGCCCGCCGCATCGATGCGGTTGATTTTTCGGTAACTTGCGATCTCTTCTTGTTCCGCGGAAATGAGCACTTCGCCCTCCGACCGCGCGAAAAATTCACGGATGGTGCGGATCGCGCTTTCGGAGAGCGCGGCGCCGCTTCGGACGGAGAGGGTGTTTTCCCCGATGCGCGTGATGTTTTCGTCCAGTTTTTCCGCATTTTCCCGATATTTCGTGACGTCGGAGATCACCTTTCCGTCCTGCAGTTCAATGATGCGGTCGCCGTAGAATTCGGCAAATTCCCTGTCGTGAGAGACAACGAGGACGAGTCTTGTTGCAGACAGCTTTTTCAAGGTATCGAAGACCTGTCTTCCCGTTGCGGAATCGAGCGCGCCCGTCGGTTCGTCTGCCATGATGATCTTCGGATTTTTCACGAGGGCGCGGGCGATTGCCACGCGCTGCTTTTGTCCGCCAGAAAGGGTGTTGGGGCGGCGCTTCGCAAACGGCTCCAGTTCGACTTCTTTGAGGATTTGCCGCACGCGCTCTTTGTTTTCTGCATTTCTTCCCTGCAGATCGAGGGAGAGCGCCACATTTTCTTCCACATTAAATTCGTTGAGGACATTGTATTCCTGAAATACAAATCCGACGCAGGTGTTTCGGTAGCTGTCGAAATCGCTTGCCGAAAAATCCTTCGAGCTTTTTCCCATGACGACGATTTCGCCTTCCGTCGGCGCATCCAGTCCGCCCGCGATGTTGAGCAGAGTGGATTTTCCGGAACCGGACTTTCCGAGAAGGAACACCATTCCCGTTTCAAAAAAATCAAGCGAGACGCAGTCGAGCGCCTTTGTGTCTGCTCCGCCTTTGGTCTTGTAGATTTTTGTGATGGCTCTGAGTTGCAGCATTTCGCTCCTCCGCATTGTGTTTTTCGTTTCATCGGGCGATCGGTTCGCCGCAGTAATAAAAAAGGGGGACGTTTCGTCCCCGTTTTTCGCTTACACACGTTCTACTTTTTCGCTCTTGAGGCATCTCGCGCATACATAACCGTTCGTGATCTTGCCGTCTTCTGCCTTATAAGAGACTTTTTGAACATTGACTTTGAACGAACGCCTTGTCTTGCGATTCGAGTGGCTGACGTTATTTCCGGACGCCTGACCTTTTCCGCATATGCTGCACACTCTCGACATATTTCCACCTCCGATGGGATTTTTCCGTCGTTTTTGGGAAAACGGACCGCGCCGCTTCCGATTAACGGCACTATCATACCATTTCTTTTGTAAAAAATCAATTAAAAAGCGGGGCTGTAGAATAATTTTTTGCTGTAACCGAAGAAAAATTTTACAATAATGCTTGCAAAAACAGACACAATGGGGTAAAATGGTGATGAAAGTTTAGGAGAGCATTATGTCTGTCAGCACGAGCAATGCGTATGGGAAAATTTCGATATCCGATCTGGCGATCGCCAAGGTGGCCGCTCAGGCCGCTTTGGAGAGCTATGGCATCGTCGATACCGTCGCGCATCGTTTCATGGATACGCTCGCGGAGCTTTTCGGTAAGGATTCCGGCGGAAAAGGCGTCAAGGTGACGACTTCCGGAAATCGGATCTTTATCGATGTCTATGTGCTTATCAAGTACGGCGTTTCTATTGAGGCGGTCGCGGAGTCCATGAAAGAATCAATCAAATATAAAGTGGAAAAGTTTACGGGGATGATCGTGGATACCGTAAACGTCAACGTGATGGGATTAAAATTATAATTCTTCGCAATTAGGGAGAATTATAATTTTTTTCTGATTTCATAATGGTTCTCAATAGCTGTTTCACAGTTTTTGCAAACGGAGAGAGGGAGTTTTCATGCAAAAAACGATAAATTGCGCGACATTCCGGAAAATGGTGTTGGTCGGCGCGAAGATGCTTGACAACAATCGGGCGAAAGTCGATTCACTGAATGTCTTTCCCGTCCCGGACGGGGATACCGGTACCAATATGTCTTTGACCATGCAGTCCGCGGTCAAAGAGCTTTCGGAGATCAATTCCAATTCGTTTATGGAAGTTTGCGACGCCGTCTCCAAAGGCGCGCTGCGCGGTGCGCGCGGCAATTCGGGCGTCATTCTTTCACAGATTTTCCGCGGGATCTGTTCCGTGCTCCGCATCGGAAAGCCGGAAGTCGATACGAAAAACTTTGCGAAGGCGCTGGAAGCGGGGACCAAAGTCGCCTATAACGCCGTTGCGATCCCCAAGGAGGGGACCATTCTCACGGTCGTGCGTATGATGAGCGAATTTGCCGTGAAGAATGCAAATAAATTCCGCGATTTCGAAACGTTCATTCCCGCTATTATCGAGGAGGGGGATCGGGCGCTCGCCATGACGCCGGAACTTCTTCCCGTGCTGAAGAAAGCGGGCGTCGTCGATTCGGGCGGCGTCGGTCTGATGACGATCATGCGCGGGTTTCTTGCCGCGGTCATGGGGGACGAGATCGTCTCCGAAGTACAGACGGAAGCGGCAAGTGCGGCGGGCGGGAACGATGCGGAGTTCGGCGACAACTCGGCGATCGTCAACATGGATCTGGGCGAGATCGAATTTGCCTACTGCACGGAATTTTTCGTCATCAATCTCAAAAAGAGCACGACGCTTGCGGATATCGACAAGCTGCGCGAGAACCTGATGGGGATCGGCGACAGCGTGATCTGCATCGGCGATCTTGAAATGGTCAAAGTACATGTTCACACCAACAGCCCCGGCATTGCGCTCACTTACGCACTGGAACTGGGCGAACTGGATCGCCCGAAGATTGAAAACATGCTCGAGCAGAACCGCATTCTTCATGCCAAAATTGAGGCGGAAAAGAAGGAGCAGGGCATGCTTGCCATCTGTGCGGGACAGGGGATCAGCGATATTTTCAAAGATCTCTTCGTCGATCGCGTCATCGAGGGCGGACAGACCATGAATCCTTCGGCGTCCGATATCGCGACTGCGGTGCAGAAGATCAACGCGGAGTCTGTCTTCGTGTTTCCCAACAACAAAAATATCATTTTGGCGGCAGAGCAGGCAAAGGCACTTGTCACCAACCGCAATATCCACGTCATCCCGACCAAAAATGTTCCGCAGGGATTTGCCGCGGCGCTTTCATTCAGCCCGGACGCCAGTTTGGAAGAGAACAAGACGAACATGATTCATGCGCTCGACAATGTCAAGTCCGGACAGGTGACGCATGCCGTCCGTACGACGAACGTCAACGGGTTCAGCATTCAGGAAGGGGACATCATCGGTTTGGACGACAAAAAGATCCTTGCCAAGAGCAATTCTATCGACGAGACGGTCATCGCCCTGCTCAAGCGACTGAAAGAGGACTCTCACGAAGTCATCACGCTCTATTACGGCGAGGGGGTGACCGAGGAAGACGCAAAGGCGCTGTCGGAAAAAGTACAGGAAGAATTCCCCGACTGCGACGTGGACTATCATTTCGGCGGACAGCCGGTCTATTACTACCTGCTCTCTCTCGAATGAGATCGGAGCCGGATCAAACGAAAGAGAGGCGCGCTTGTGATAGAACGTATCGCGGACGCGCCTTTGTTGTTTGGAGCGGAATATGGAATTGGGCAGAATGTCAGGAATGACCCGGCAGCGGGAAAAGGAATTCGCAAAACTCGGGATCACGGACACGGCAGGACTTGTCCGCTATTTTCCGCGCACCTATCTGGACATGACCTGCCGGGTTTCCGTGCGGGAAGTGTTTCACAACGACATGGCGTTGCTTCCGTGTCGGATCGTCGCCGTCGAACCCGTCCGCTATACGGGACGGGTGAAATACGTGCGTGCGCGGCTTGAACAGAATGGGGACCGCTTTTTCGCCATATGGTTCAATATGCCTTATCTCGCTAATCGGCTCAAGGAGGGGGAATATCTTTTTTACGGCAGGGTGCGCAATCAATACGGACAGATCTCCTTGCTCAATCCCACTTTCGAACCGCTGGATGCGCGCAACTCTCGGCTCAAGGGGCTGATGCCCGTGTATTCTCTCAAGGGCATGCTGACGCAGCGGACGATCCGCGCCGCGGTTGCCGCCGCGCTCAGAATACAGCCGATCGAGACGATCATTCCCTCCGAGCTTTGCCGCAAATATGCGCTGGCTTCGCTCGGCGAGGCCTATCGGCGCGTCCATGCGCCCGAGACCCGCGAACAGCTGGACGCCGCTTCCGAACGCATTGCGCTGGAGGAATATTTTTCTTTGATTTCGGCGTTCAAACTCATCAAAGGCGGGAAAGACGAGGCGCGCGTTCGGCGGTATCGGGTTACGGAAGGGGAAGTTGCGGAGTTCATACGTCGATTCGGTTTCGCCTTTACGCCGGGGCAGCAGGCGGCAGTCCGAGCGATCTATGACAACCTGAAGGGTCCTTCCGTGATGAACCGTCTGCTGCAGGGAGACGTCGGGAGCGGAAAGACCGCGGTCGCTTTCACGGGGATCTTTATGGCGGTGAAGAGCGGATATCAGGCGGTATATCTCTCACCGACGGAAGTGCTCGCCGAACAGAATTTGGCGCTTCTTAAAAAAATCTTTCCCGATTATCGCGTCGGATTTCTCTCGGGCGGAAGCAAGGCACGGGAGAAACAGGAGGTCAAGGAAGCGCTTGCCGCGGGACAGATCGATATTCTATGCGGAACGCACGCCGTTTTGCAGGGGGATGTGCGCTTTGCCGATCTTGCCTTCTGCGTGTGCGACGAACAGCATCGTTTCGGGGTCTCCCAGCGAAGCACGCTTGCGGAAAAAGGAAGGGCGCCCGACTTGCTCGTCATGTCTGCCACGCCCATTCCCCGCACGCTGTCTCTGATCTTCTACGGAGATCTCGACGTGACGACCATTCCGGATAAACCGAAGGAACGGCAGGAAATCTCCACCTCGATCATTCCCGCTCATAAGTACGATGACATGCTCGATTATATCCGCCGTGAGACAAAGACGGGGAAACAGGCGTATTTTGTCTGTGCAAAGATCGACGATGACGAGGGGCAAATTACGTCGGTCACGGAGTTGTTCGAAGAGTTGCGGGGACGGATGCCCGATGTCCGCTTTGCTCTTTTGCACGGAAGGATGAAAGATCGGGAAAAGGCGGAGATCATGGAGGCATTCAAACGCGGTCAGTACGATTGCCTTGTCTCCACGACCGTCATCGAAGTGGGGATCGACGTTCCCGCGGCGACGATCATGGTCGTCTGCAACGCCGAACGGTACGGGCTTTCCCAGCTGCATCAGCTGCGCGGCAGAGTGGGACGGGGGAGCGAAAAAAGCTATTGCTTTCTCTTGATCGGAACGGAGAGCGAGACGGCGATCGAACGGTTGAACGTTCTCCGCCATACGACGGACGGGTTTGCGCTCGCGGAAAAAGATCTGGAACTGCGCGGCAGCGGGGATTTCTTCGGCACGCGGCAGAGCGGAAAATTTCTTAGCGATATCCGCAACCTCCGTTACAGCACGCAGGCGATTTTTTTGGCAAAAAAGCTCTCCGACGAAGCCTTCGAGCGGCGCCTCAATTATGAGGCGATCGTCTCGGCCGCAACGGAAAAATACGAAAGCCTCAAAGACGTTGTGCTGAATTGATGCGGATTGATTCAAGAGAGAAAAAAAGAGCTCCGAAGGAAGTGCTTCCTTCGGAGCTCTTGCGCTGTGCGTGCTTTCAGTCGGTGAGAGAGGTGATCAGGTCGAAATATCCCTCGAAGGTCTTTCCCGTACAGTCGGGATCAGCGATTTCGATCCCGCCTGTCTTCAGTCCGATGAGCGTAAACGCCATGGCAACGCGGTGGTCGGAAAACGTTTCGATGCGCCCGCCGCGGACAGGGGCGGGAAAGACGGTGATCGCGTCCTCCGAAACAGTCACGGGAACGCCGATCGCAGTCAAATTTTTTTGAATTGCGGCGATGCGGTCGCACTCCTGAAAGCGGATGTGTCCCACGCCGGAGATGCGGGACGGGGAGGACGCGAAGGGCGCCAGCGCCGCAACGGTGAGCGCCTGATCGGAAAAATCGTGCATATTTTCGTCAAATCCCCGAAAAGGGCCGACTTCGCTTCCGTCGGCGAGCAGACCCTGCGGCGTGTCTGTCAGGCGGACGCCGCGCGCTTCGAGCAAACGGAGAAAGGAGAAGTCCCCCTGCGCCGTTTTGGAAGATACGCCGCGCACTGTGACCTTGACGCCGAACAGCAGGGAGAGTGCGTAAAAATAGCAGGCGGCGGACAGATCGGGTTCCGTTTCAAAGAAAGCACACGGCGCGTGTTTGCGCGGGAAGACGGTGATCTCTTCGCCGCTGCGGGAAAATTCACAGCCGAAAGAGGGCAAGAGGGAGAGCGTCATGCGGATGTAGCTTCCGTCCGTACGGTCTCCCGTCAGCCGAACGGTAAAAGGCCGCGTTCCGCACGCAGCGGCGAGCAGCAGCCCGCTGGCATATTGCGTGCTGGCGTTTGTATCGACGGAGCATCGTTCTGCCGCGATGCCGTTCGAACGCAGACGAAAGGGAAAGCGGCCGATCCCGTCTTCATAATCGATGGTCGCACCGAGCGAGGCGAGCGTGCCGAGAATGCTCATCGGACGTTTTTGCATCTGTTCGGAGGATCGAAAAGAATACCCTCCTCCGCAGAAGGCAAGGATGGGAGGAAGAAAACGGGCGGCGGTACCCGCGCTTTTGACGTTGAGTTCCGCTTCGGCGCAGGGCGGTTTTCCGCCGCAGCCGACGACGCGGAGCCCGTCGATTTGCGAGGAGACGGGGATGCCGAGCGCCTGCAGGCATTCAATGAGGGCGCGCGTGTCCTCTCCGAAGGCGCCGCAGCGCAAAAAGACTTCGGAATCCGCAAAGGCGGCGAGAAGAAGCGCTCGGTTGAGGATGCTTTTCGACGCGGGAACGCATACAGTGACGTCGTGTGGGGAAAAAGGTTTTACAAGATATGATTTCATGAAAAAAGTATAACAACCGGCAAAGAGATTGTCAAGATAAATATCCTGCCGCAGGGGGAAACATTTCCTTGTGTTTTGGCGAATAATATGATACAATCGTGACAGGAAGGAGGGGAAAATGTATCGGATCGTGCGAAGCGACAGAAAGACCCTGTCTCTTACGCTGACGCGGGAGGGCGAGACTCTCGTGCGAGCCCCCGTTTCTCTGTCCGAAGCAGAGATCGACGCATTTGTGCGGCGGCATTCCGACTGGCTGGAAAAAAAGCGGGCGCAGCGCAAGGAAGCGCCGAAGCTTCTTCTCCGAGACGGAGACGAAGTTGTGCTGTTCGGAACAAGGTTTCGGATCGCTTTCGCTGTCCGCGCCCGGTTGTCCGAAGAGAGAGGGCTTTTATATCTTCCGCAGACAGAAAGAAGAGAAGCGTTTGTCCGCTGTCTGAAAATCCTTTCCGAAGCCCGTATGTGCGCCGTGACGGGACGTCTTGCCGCAAAATTCGGACTTTCTTTTCGCGAAGTGCGGATCTCTTCTGCTCGATCGCGCTGGGGATCCTGCAATGCGCAGGGGACGATCGCCTATACGTTCCGGATCGCGTTGCTTGAACCCGCCCTCTGCGAATATGTGGCGGCGCACGAATTGGCGCACACCAGACATATGGATCACAGCCGACTTTTTTGGCGCGAAGTGGAACGGATGCTGCCCGATTACCGGTGGCGTCGTGCAGAGCTCAAAAAACGTGTCGGGATCATGAATTGTATCTGAAACGGCGTTTCGGCGGCGAAATGAAGGAGCGGAACATGAAAATTGTCGTATACGGACTGGGAATCATCGGTGCTTCCTTTGCGGCGGCGCTCAAGAGAGCGGGTCATACGGTCTACGGAAAAAACAGAAGCGAGCGGCCCGTGAAGCTGGCGCTGCAGCGGGGAATGATTGACGCAAAGGCAGAATCCTATGAGGGTGCGGAAGTTGTGATTCTGGCGATTCCGCCTGTTGCGGCGATGCGCGAGCTGGAAGAAGGGGCGTTTCCCGGCGGCTGTATCGTTGCGGATATCTGCGGGGTCAAAGAATGCATCGAACGGGTCGTCTGCTCGGCGTCGCGCATTTATCGGTATGTCGGCACCCATCCCATGGCAGGCAAGGAAACGAGCGGGATTGAGTCGGCGGACGACCGCCTGTTTGAAGGGAAAAATTTTATCGTGACCGAGTGTGCGGCGACGGATCCGGAGGCGGTCGAAATTGTCTGTTCTCTTGCAAAAGACGTCGGTTTTTCCCGTATCGTGCGTTGCTCTGCCCGAGAGCACGACCGCAAGATCGCACTGACTTCTCAACTTGCGCACATCGTTTCGAATGCGTATGGGAAAAGCAGTCTTGCCGATTCGGTATCCGGCTTTACGGGCGGAAGCTTTCAGGATATGACCCGCGTAGGGGGCGTAGACGAGGCGCTTTGGACAGAGCTCTATCTGCTCAATTCGGAGGCGCTGCTCGATGAAACACAGGCGTTGATTCACCGCCTCGAAGCGTATTGTACCGCCCTTCGCGCAAAGGACGGAGAACGGCTTCGCGCCCTTCTTTTGGAGGGGCGGCTTGCCCATGAAAGATGTTTTTCGGAAAAATAATCCGATTTCGGATAATTTTGCGAAAATATCATTTACAAAACGAAAAAAATTCCTTATAATTAAGGTAAAGCGTGAAAGACTGTACGATTACTATTTTTACGAAATCGGACGGCGGACACCGCCTCATGCGCGCAAAAGGAAAATTGCGGCGTGCAGGAGAGGGGTTTGATCTGTCTTACATTCAGGACGGAGATCCCGTCTTTCTTCATGCGGAGCCTTCCTTTGTCTCGATGGAGCGCAGAGACTTGCTCAAAATGACGTTTTCCCTGCGGGAGAAGACGCGCGCCTTCTTTTTCTGCGGCGATACCGCGGGAGAGGTCGCCGTCGAGACGGTCGGCTATCGGCTTTTTGCAAAGGACCGAATCGAGGTTGCACTCGATTATCGGTTGCTCTTTTCAAAAAATCCGCAAACCTATTCGCTGAAAATAAAAATCGGTATCATATCGGAGGAAAAATGAAAATAAAATATTTGGGACATTCGAGCTTTCTGCTCACGGAAAGCACGGGAACGAGCATTTTGACCGATCCTTACGGGTCGATCGGATTTCGCCTTCCGCGCGTCAAAGCAGATGCCGTGACGGTAAGCCATTCCCATTACGATCATAATAATGTGAGGGGCGTGGACGGATTGCCCGTTATTTTAGATCGGGAAGGTCAGTATGAGATCGGGGGCGTGGAAGTGACCGCCGTCAAGAGCTATCACGACAACGAGAACGGCGAGCAGCGCGGGGAAAATCTCATTTTCAAATTTATCATGGACGGCATTGAAATCTGCCATCTGGGAGATCTGGGGGAGGAATGTTCCGCCTCGCTCATCGAGGCGCTGCTGCCCGTCAATGTACTGCTCATTCCCGTCGGAGGGAATTATACCATCAACGCGGAACAGGCAAAGGAATATGTCGACCGCATCATGCCTTCCATTGTCATTCCGATGCACTACAAGACGAAAGGATTGAGTTTGGATCTCGATAAGCCGGATGAATTTCTCGACCGCTTCGAAAGCGAAGAGGTGGAAGAACTCGGCGACTGTGAGATCGAACTGTCCCGTGACGATATCAACGAGGAGTCGACGAAAATTATCCTGATGGAGCGGTACAGTGAATGACAGAAATCGCGCTTGAACAAAAATATCGGGAATATCTGAACGCATTGCCACTGTCGGCGCTGCGGGTGCTTGGCCGTACGAAGGGAATTCCTTCGCATTGCCGCGCCAACAAGGCAGACATCGTCGATGCGGTTACGGAGATCCTGATGGGGCGAGCGGAGCCGGTCCCGAATTCCGGTCGTGGCGCTCCCGTAAAACAGAATTATCTCGATCCCGCGATCCTGCATTCCCTCGCCGAGATCCGCCGCAGTTACGAGGAAGAGAACGAGCGCAGGAATGTGCTCGAGGTTGCTTCTGCCGAGCCTGCGCGCGGATTTTTTGATCAGCCTGTCTATACCGGTCTGCTTGAGATCATGCAGGGCGGCTACGGATTTGTGCGCGCCTACAATTGTCAGCCGACGAACGGCGGCGACGTCTTTATTTCCGCACAGCTCATTCATGCCTTGCGTCTGCGAGAAGGGGATTATATCGCCTGCAACGTCAAACCCAGGCAGAAGAACGATTCCGCAGCCATACACGAGTTGCTCAGCGTCAACGGCGTTCCCGTCGGGCAATATGAGAAGAGATGTCAGTTTGATGCGCTCACCGCCTGCTATGCCGACGAGAGGATCAATCTTTCGGAGGGAAGCGACGAGTTGTCTTTGCGCATTCTCGACTTGTTTTCCCCCATCGGGAAGGGGCAGCGCGCGCTCATCATCGCGCCGCCCAAGGCGGGGAAGACGACGTTGCTCAAGGACATTGCGCGAGCAGTCGTGAGGCATCACAGGGATCTGCATCTCATTGTTCTGCTCATCGATGAGCGGCCCGAAGAGGTGACAGACATACGCAGCTGCGTGGAGGGAGCGGAAGTTGTCTATTCCACTTTTGACGAAGGGGCGGAGCATCATATCCGTGCCGCGGAGCTTACGATCGCGCACGCAAAGCGCCTCGCGGAGATGGGCCAGGACGTCATCATTTTGCTCGATTCGCTCACCAAACTCACACGCGCGTATAACTATATGTGTGAAAGCTCCGGAAAAACTCTCTCCGGCGGATTGGATGCGGGGGCTTTCATCGAGCCGAAGCGGTTTTTCGGCGCGGCGCGCAACACGAAGGAGGCGGGAAGCCTCACCGTTCTCGCAACGGCGCTCATCGACACGGGAAGCCGCATGGACGATGTAATTTACGAAGAATTTAAAGGAACGGGCAATGCAGACATCTTCCTGTCCCGTGAGCTGGCGGAAAAGCGCATTTTTCCCGCGATCGATATTCATCGCTCCGGAACGCGGAAAGAGGAACTGTTGCTTTCAGCGGAGGAGTTGGAAGCGGTTTATAAACTTCGCGAGCGCGGTCTTATCGATCATGCGGAAGGGGTCCACGACATGATGCGCAAGACAGAAAACAACGCAGAGTTTGTCGCCCGTCTCGGCGAATGGCTGAAAGTTTATAAAAATCTATGATAGAGGCGTTAAAACATGATCATCGGCATTGATTTGGGAGGGATGTCCGCAAAGGGTGCAATTTTGTCGGACGGGAAACTCATCGGGAAATCTCGGGTCGAAACATTTGCGGAACATTCCCCCGAGGAGACTGCGGCTTCGCTTGCCCGTCTCTGTGTCGAAGTAGCGGAAAAGACAGGGAGGGGACTCGATGCGGTCCAGGCGATCGGGATCGGTTCGCCCGGCATTGTGGATTCCGCAACCGGAACGGTCGCGCAGTGGGCGAATTTCAACTGGAGAGACGTGCCGCTTGCGGAATATTTGAAAAGAAGCCTCGGCAAACCCGTGTTTGTCACCAACGATGCCAATGCGGCGGCGCTTGGAGAGGCGAAATACGGTGCGGGCGTGCATTATCGCGACAGTGTGCTCATTACGATCGGAACGGGGATCGGGAGCGGGATCATTTTGGACGGAAAACTCTTCGAAGGATATCGCAGCGCGGGTTCCGAGATCGGGCATATGGTCATCTGCCGCAACGGGGAGCCCTGTGCCTGCGGAAGGCGGGGCTGCTTCGAGCGGTATGCCTCGGCACGGGCGCTGATCGCGCGGACGCGCAGTGAAATGGAGGCGGATCCGGACAGCGCGCTTTGGGAGTTTGCGCCTTCTTTGGACAAGGCGGACGGCAGAACGGTGTTTTCTGCCCTGAAAAAGGGAGACAAGGGTGCCAAACGGGTGCTTGAAGATTATATTTCCGCATTGGGAGAGGGTTTGCTCAACGTTGCGAACATCTTTCGTCCGCAGGCGATCATTTTGGGCGGGGGGATCTCCGCCGAGGGAGAGACGCTGCTGGCTCCTTTGCGGGAGTACATTTATCCGAGACTTTACGTTTCCGAGGTCTATGCGCCGATGGCGATCATCTGTGCGAAACTCGGCAACGATGCGGGATTGTACGGGGCGGTCGAATATGCGTTTGAACGGCTTTGAAATCCATTGAAGATGAATTGTCAAACTAAGTGCAACAGTTGAAAAGATTTAGTTCGAATAAATCTTGCGGAGTATAGTAGTGCAAAACTTTTTTGGGCCTGGCGTTGATTAACGCCAGGTTCTTTTTTAATGTTGCCG